>NZ_JBFOHL010000012.1:0-131684 GCF_040812275.1 Rhodanobacter geophilus
GCTATGGGGTGAGGTCGATGTGCGGCCGCTCGGGCTCCTACACGTGCTTCCAACACTGCGCCTTGTCGGCGTGCCGCACATCGCTCTCCACTGCCACTTTACGGGGTTGTGCAGACACAAGCGGCTTCAACCGCGATCTGCACGATGTATGACGAGAATGGCGCGGCTGAAGCCGATCCTACGGTCGTAGTCGCTGTCGAGGCTATCGGTTGAAGTAGCCGCGGTACCAGGCCACGAAGCGCGCCACGCCGTCCTCGATGGAGGTGCTGGGCGCATAGCCCACGTCGCGCCGCAGTGCCGACACGTCGGCCCAGGTATCCGGCACGTCGCCCGGCTGCATCGGCAGCAGGTTCTTTTCCACGCTGCGGCCCAGGTGCTGCTCCAGCAGTTCGATGAAGCGCAGCAGTTGTACCGGCTGGTCGTTGCCGATGTTGTAGACGCGCCAGGGCGCGTTCGAGGTGCCGGTGTTGGGCGCTTCCGCGTTGTAGGACGGGTCGGGCTTGGCCGGGTGGTCGAGCGTGCGGGTCACGCCCTCCACGATGTCGTCGACGTAGGTGAAGTCGCGGCTGTGGTTGCCGAAGTTGAACACGTCGATGGCTTCGCCGCGGCTGATGCGGTCGGCGAACAGCATCGGCGACATGTCCGGCCGGCCCCAGGGCCCGTACACGGTGAAGAAGCGCAGGCCGGTGGTGGGCAGGCCGTAGAGGTGGCTGTAGCTGTGCGCCATCAGCTCGTTGGCCTTCTTGGTGGCGGCGTACAGGCTGACCGGGTGGTCCACCGCGTCCTCCACCGCGAACGGCAGCTTGCGGTTGGCGCCGTAGACGGAGCTGGACGAGGCGTAGACCAGGTGCTCGACCGCGCCGTGGCGACAGGCCTCCAGTATGTTGCCGAAGCCGACTAGGTTGCTCTGCACGTAGGCCTGCGGGTTCTTCAGCGAGTAGCGCACGCCGGCCTGGGCGGCCAGGTTCGCCACGCGCTGCGGCCTGAAGCCGGCGAAGGCCTCGTTCACGGACGCGGCGTCGGCGAGATCGGCACGACGATGGCTGTAGTTCGGGTGCCTGGCGAAGCGGGCGAGGCGGGCTTCCTTCAGCGCCGGATCGTAGTAGTCGTTGTGGTTGTCGATGCCCAGCACCTCGTCGCCGCGCGCGAGCAGGCGTTCGGCCAGGGCGGCGCCGATGAAGCCGGCGGTGCCGGTGACGAGGATGCGCATGGGGGGAATCCTTGAAAGGTCGGTGCATTCTATCGCCGGTCGCCAATTGACAGCCTGCGATAGGCTAGACTAGCGTTTCCGCAGCAACCTCCAGAGACAAGGTGGCCCGCGCCAGAGCGTCGGCCGAGCGTGCGACATGGCAACTACCCGCAACCACGGCTGACGACTGCCCGCCTTGTGCTCCGCAAAGGCGCTACGGCGCCTTTGTTTTTGTCCGCCATCCGGGCGGACAACGGCAAAACCGGCCATCCATGGCCGGACTTTTCAAAAAAACGACGCCCACCGCGATGACGCGGCAGGAATGAACATGATCGAGATCACGCTACCCGACGGCAGCAAGCGCCCGTTCGACCATCCCGTGTCCGTGCAGGACGTGGCCGCCTCCATCGGCGCCGGCCTGGCCAAGGCCACCCTGGCCGGCAAGGTGGACGGCAGGCTGGTGGATGCCAGCTTCCCCATCGAGCACGACGCCCGCCTCGAGATCGTCACCGAGAAGAGCCCGGAGGCGCTGGAGATCCTGCGCCACTCCACCGCGCACCTGATGGGGCAGGCGGTGCAACGGCTGTTCCCGGGCGCGCAGGTCACGATCGGCCCGGTGATCGACAACGGCTTCTACTACGACTTCGCCTACGAGCGCCCGTTCACGCCCGAGGACCTGCCGAAGATCGAGGAGGAGATGCACAGGATCGTGGCCGAGCAGCTGCCGGTGACGCGCAGCGTGAAGTCGCGCGATGAGGCGGTGGCGTTCTTCCGCGGCCTGGGCGAGGCCTACAAGGCGGAGATCATCGAGTCGATCCCGGCCGGCGAGCAGCTCTCGCTGTACTCGCAGGGCGAGTTCACCGACCTGTGCCGCGGCCCGCACGTGCCGAACACCGGCAAGCTGCGCGCGTTCAAGCTGATGAAGGTGGCCGGCGCCTACTGGCGCGGCGACAGCAACAACGCGATGCTGACGCGCATCTACGGCACGGCCTGGCTCAACGACAAGGACCTCAAGGCCTACCTGCACCAGCTCGAAGAGGCCGAGAAGCGCGACCACCGCAAGATCGGCAAGGCGCTCGACCTGTTCCACCAGCAGGAGGAAGGCCCGGGCATGGTGTTCTGGCATCCGCGCGGCTGGGCGATCTGGCAGCAGGTGGAGCAGTACATGCGCGGCGTGTACCGCAAGAGCGGCTACCAGGAAGTGCGCTGCCCGCAGGTGCTGGACGTCTCGCTGTGGAAGAAGTCCGGCCACTGGGACAACTACGCCGAGAACATGTTCTTCACCGAGTCGGAGAAGCACACCTACGCGCTGAAGCCGATGAACTGCCCCGGCCACGTGCAGATCTTCAACGCCGGCCTGCACAGCTACCGCGACCTGCCGATCCGCTACGGCGAGTTCGGCGGCTGCCACCGCAACGAACCGTCGGGCGCACTGCACGGCATCATGCGCGTGCGTGCGTTCACCCAGGACGACGGCCACATCTTCTGCACGCCGGAGCAGATCGAGCCGGAGGTGACCGCCTTCCACCGGCAGGCTATGCAGGTCTATGCCGACTTCGGCTTCGACAACATCGCGCTGAAGATCGCGCTGCGCCCGGACAAGCGCATCGGCTCGGACGAGGTGTGGGACAAGGCCGAGGACGCGCTGCGCGCCGCCTTGCGCGCGGCCGGCGTCGAATGGGAGGAACTGCCGGGCGAGGGCGCCTTCTACGGCCCCAAGATCGAGTACCACATGAAGGACTCGATCGGCCGCGCCTGGCAGGTCGGCACCATGCAGGTGGACTTCATGATGCCCGAGCGCCTTGGCGCCGAGTACGTGGACGAGCACAGCCAGCGCCGGCACCCGGTGATGCTGCACCGGGCCATCGTGGGCTCGATGGAGCGCTTCATCGGCATCCTGATCGAGCACCACGCCGGCCTGCTGCCGCCGTGGCTGGCCCCGGTGCAGGCGATGGTGTTCAGCATCACCGATGCGCAGGCCGATTACGTCCGCGAGGTGGCGCAAGCCCTTGTCGACAAAGGCTTCCGGGTCGAGGCGGATTTGCGCAATGAGAAGGTCGGCTATAAAATCCGCGAACATACGTTGCAGAAAGTCCCTTACCTGCTGGTGGTCGGTGATCGCGAGAAGGAATCAGGGGCCGTTTCCGTGCGTACACGTTCCGGCGAAGACCTGGGCAGCATGCCGCTGGCCTCCTTCGTCGAACGACTGGAAGCCGAAACCCGTCGCTAGCGCGCGGGGCGGCACTTACAAGAACTCTTCTGGAGGATAGTGGTATCGCTACCACCGACACTAAGGGCAATCGCCGTAACCTCGAAATCCGCGTTCCGCGGGTGCGTGTGATCGGCGCCGATGCGGAACAGCTCGGCATTCTCACTCGCGACGAAGCGCTGGCATTGGCCCAGGAAGCCGGCATGGATCTGGTCGAGATCCAGCCGAACGGCGATCCGCCGGTCTGCCGCATCATGGACTACGGCAAGTTCAAGTTCGAAGCCCAGAAGAAGGCCCAGGCCGCCAAGAAGAAGCAGAAGCAGGTCGAGATCAAGGAAGTGAAGTTCCGTCCGGTCACGGACGTGGGCGACTACCAGATCAAGCTGCGCAACATGCTTCGCTTCCTGGAAGAGGGCGACAAGGTCAAGGTCACCATCCGCTTCCGTGGTCGCGAGATGTCCCACCAGGACCTCGGCCAGAACCTGGCCAAGAAGATCCAGGAGGATGTGGGCGAGAATGGCGTGGTCGAGTCCTTCCCGCGCCTGGAAGGCCGCCAGATGGTCATGATGATCGGCCCCAAGAAGAAGCAGTGAGGCAAGCGGCGGCCTGCAGGTCGCCGTTTTGCATGCGGGCAGGCGGGTGTGGAAAGCAGCGCCACAGGCTGGCGCCGTCCCCGTTTTCCCCGTACAATCGCCAGTTCGACCCGCCAGGAAGGGTCGTGAACCGATGTCGGCAGGATGGAAAGCGCGGCCTTGCGGTCGCCGCCGAATCAGTCAGAAACCGGGCTGCTCTCACAGGCAGAGCGACCCCATCAAGGAGCATTTCCATGCCCAAGATCAAGACCAACCGGGCGGCGGCGAAGCGTTTTCGCAAGACCGCTACCGGCAAGTTCAAGGCCGGTCACGCCTTCAAGTCGCACATCCTGACCAAGAAGTCGACCAAGCGTAAGCGCAACCTGCGCGCCACCAACCACGTCAAGGCGTGCGACACCAAGGGTGTGGCTCGCATGTTGCCGTATCTCTGAACCGGGAGGACTAGACCATGGCTCGTGTAAAGCGTGGCGTTACCGCCCGTCGTCGTCACAAGAAGATCATCGGCCGCGCGAAGGGCTACTACAACGCCCGCCGCAAGGTTTTCCGCGTAGCGAACCAGGCCGTCATCAAGGCCGGCCAGTACGCCTATATCGGCCGCAAGCAGAAGAAGCGCCAGTTCCGCGCCCTGTGGATCGTGCGTATCAACGCTGCCGCCCGTCAGTTCGGCCTGTCCTACAGCCGCCTGATCAATGGCCTGGCCAAGGCCGGTGTCACGGTCGACCGCAAGGTGCTGGCGGACATCGCCGTGCACGACATCAAGGCGTTTGGCGCCATCGCGGAAAAGGCGAAGGCCGGCCTGGCGGCGTAAATTGTGCGCTCATCCTTGATCGCCAAGATCAGGAGGCGGCCATCCATGGCCGCACTTTCGAAAGGAAGAGCATGATATCCGCGGGGAGAAGGCCAGCGCCTTCTCCCCGCTTTGTTTTGGTAGCGCGTTTTTTGCGTTCGCCTCCTCCCCCCGTCGGGGAGAGGATTGAGGTGAGGGGCCAAGGCTTGCCCCGAACTTCATCGAAGCCCGCTTCGAACCGGCGTCGGCGCAAGAGCGCCCCTCACCCCACCCTCTCCCCGACGGGGAGAGGGGACAAGAGAGTCGCACCGATGGATGATCTCGACAGTCGAACCGCGCAGGCGCTGACCGACATCGACAAGGCCGATACGCTGGATGCGCTCGACGCGCTGCGCGTGGGCCTGCTGGGCAAGAGCGGCATCGTCACCGCCGCGCTGAAGACGCTGGGTGCGCTGGCGCCGGACGAACGCAAGGCGCGCGGTGCCGAAGTGAACCTCGTCAAGGAACGCCTCGCCGACGCGCTGGCCGCGCGCAAGGCCATGCTGGAACAGGCCGAACTGGACCGCCGCCTCGCCTCCGAGACCATCGACATCTCGCTGCCGGGCCGCGACGGCGAGCGTGGCGGCATCCACCCGATCACCCGTGCGCTGGAGCGCATCGCCGCGATCTTCGCGCGACTGGGCTACCAGCGCGCCGACGGCCCGGAGATCGAGGACGACTGGCACAATTTCGAGGCGCTGAATTTCCCGCCGCACCATCCGGCGCGCGCCATGCACGACACCTTCTATTTCGGCGACGGCCGCCTGCTGCGCACGCACACCTCGCCGGTGCAGATCCGCTCGATGAAGGGACGCCAGCCGCCTATCCGCATCATCGCGCCGGGCAAGGTCTACCGCAGCGATTCGGACCAGACCCATTCGCCGATGTTCCATCAGATCGAAGGCCTGCTGGTCGACGAAACCTCCAGCTTTGCCGATCTCAAGGGCACCTTGGCCGAGTTCATCCGCGCGTTCTTCGAGCGCGATTTCGAGATGCGTTTCCGCCCCAGCTACTTCCCCTTCACCGAACCCTCGGCCGAAGTGGACATCCGCTGGGAGACTAGGGACGGCGAATCGCGCTGGCTGGAGGTCCTCGGCTGCGGCATGGTGCATCCGAACGTGCTGGCGAACTGCGGCATCGACCCGGAGCGCTACACCGGCTTCGCCTTCGGCCTGGGCGTGGAGCGCTTCGCGATGCTGCGCTACGGCGTGACCGACCTGCGCGCGTTCTTCGAGAACGACCTGCGCTTCCTCAAGCAGTTCGCGTAAACCGGGCAGGGAACACACGCATGAAATTCTCCGAGAACTGGCTGCGCGAACTGGTCGAGATCCAGGCCGACCGCGCCCGGCTGGCCCACGCGCTGACCATGGCCGGCCTGGAAGTGGAAGAACTCACGCCGCTGGGTGAGCAGCTCGATGGCGTGGTGGTGGCCGAGATCGTGGCTGCCGAAAAGCACCCCGAAGCCGACCGCCTGCAGGTGTGCAAGGTGGACACAGGGCAGGGCGAACCGCTGCAGATCGTCTGCGGCGCGCCGAACGCGCGCGTAGGCATCCGCGTGCCGCTGGCCACGGTGGGCGCGAACCTGCCGGGCGGCATCCACATCAAGGCGGCCAGGCTGCGCGGCGTGGAGTCCTCCGGCATGCTGTGCTCGGCGAAGGAGCTGGGTATCGACGCGGATGCCTCCGGCCTGCTGGAATTGCCGGCCGATGCGCCGGTCGGCGAGCCGCTGGCGACGTACCTGGGCCTGCCCGACGCCAGCATCGAGCTGAAGCTCACGCCGAACCGCCCCGACTGCCTGGGCCTCGTCGGCCTCGCGCACGACGTGGCCGCGCTGTTCGGCAGCCGCGTGAAGGTGGGCGAGCAGGCGGCGGCCCCGGTCGCGAGCGATGCGCGCCGCGGCATCCGCCTGGAGGCCGGCAAGGATGCGCCGCGCTACCTCGGCCGCGTCGTCGAGGGTATCGACCCCGCCGCGCGCACGCCGCTGTGGCTGGCCGAGCGCCTGCGCCGCGCGGGCCTGCGCCCGATCAGCGCGGTGGTGGACGTCACCAACTATGTGATGCTCGAGCTGGGCCAGCCCATGCACGCGTTCGACAACGACCGGCTCGACGGCGACATCGTGGTGCGCCACGTGCGCGCCGGCGAGACGCTGAAGCTGCTCGACGGCAGCGAGGCGACGCTGGACGAGGGCTTCGTGCTGATCGCCGACGAGCGCAAGGCGCTGGCGGTGGCCGGCGTGATGGGCGGCCACGATTCGCGCGTCACCGACGCCACGCGCAACATCTTCCTCGAGGCCGCGCACTTCGCGCCGGCCGCGATCATGGGCCGTGCGCGCAAGCTGGGGCTGCACACCGACGCCTCGCACCGTTTCGAGCGTGGCGTCGATCCCGAGCTGCCGCGCCGTGCGCTGGAACGCGCCACCGAACTGCTGCTTTCGATCGCCGGCGGCAAGGCAGGGCCGGTGCTGGCGGCGGAGAACCTCGCCGACCTGCCGAAGCCCGCGGCGGTAACGCTGCGTCGCGCGCGCCTCAGGCGCGTGCTGGGCGTGGAGGTGGCCGATGCCGAGGTGGCGCGCATCTTCACTGCGCTGGGCATGCGGGTGGAAACGCTGGCCGACGGCTGGCGCATCACCGCGCCCAGCAGCCGCTTCGACATCGAGCGCGAGGAGGACCTGGTCGAGGAAGTCGCGCGCATCTTCGGCTACGACAACATCCCCACCGCCACGCCGGCCGGCGCGCTGGCGCTGGCGGCCGAGCCGGAAGCGCGGATCAGTGAGCTGGCGCTCCGCGAGCAGCTCGCCGCGCGCGGTTACCACGAGGCGGTGAACCTGTCCTTCGTGTCCACCGAACTGCTGGCGCAATGGGGGCTGGCCGGGCAGGGCGTGCCGCTGGCCAATCCACTGTCGGCCGATCTTGCCGTGATGCGCCCCGCGCTGCTGCCGGGCCTGGTCGAGGCGTTGCGCCACAACCGGGCGCGCCAGCAGGAGCGGGTGCGGCTGTTCGAGGTGGCCCGGGTGTTTGCGGCGGGCGACCCGCCCGTGGAGACGCCCAGCCTGGCCATCGTCGCTTGCGGTTCCGCGCGCGCCGAGCAGTGGGGCGAACCGTCCCGCGCGCTGGATTTCTTCGACATCAAGGGTGACCTGGACGCCCTGCTGGCCTGGGGTGGCGAGGCCGGGCGCTGGTCGGTGCATGCCGACGGCCTGCCGCCCTGGTTGCACCCGGGTCGTGGCGCCCGGTTCGCGCGTGACGGCGAGACGGCGGGATACCTCGGTGCCCTGCATCCGCAGCTGGCCAAGGCGCTGGACCTGGGGCCGGACGTGCACGTGCTGGAACTGGCGCTGGAGCCGCTGCTGGCCCGCCGCCTGCCCAGGGCGCAGCCGGTGCCCCGTTTCCCGTTGGTGCGTCGCGACATCGCCATCGAGGTTCCGGAAAGCGTGGCCTGGTCGCAGATTGGCGAGGTGGTTCGCGCCAGTCTTGGCGACGTGCTGAAAGAGCTGCGCCTGTTCGACCGCTACAGCGGCAAAGGGGTCGAAGCGGGCCGAAAAAGTCTCGCTATGGGCTTGATTTTGCAGGATGCTTCCCGCACCCTTGTCGACGACGACGCAGACCGTTGCGTGCGGCAGGCGATCGCCGCACTGGAGCAGACATGCCAGGCCAAGTTGCGAGGATGAGATGGCGCTGACCAAGGCGGATATGGCCGAGCGGCTTTTCCTTGACGTGGGCCTCAACAAGCGTGAAGCCAAGGAATTCGTGGACGCCTGCTTCGAGGTGGTCCGCGAAGCACTGGAAAGAGGGGAGCAGGTGAAACTGTCGGGTTTCGGCAATTTCGACCTGCGCGAGAAGAACCAGCGGCCAGGGCGCAACCCCAAGACCGGCGAGGAGATTCCGATCTCGGCGCGCCGGGTGGTGACGTTCCGGCCAGGGCAGAAACTCAAGGTGCGAGTCGAGGGCTATGCTGGACCAAGGGAATAACACCGAACTGCCGCCCATCCCGGCCAAGCGCTACTTCACCATCGGCGAAGTGGGCGAACTGTGCGGGGTGAAGCCGCACGTGCTGCGCTACTGGGAGCAGGAGTTTCCTGCGCTGAACCCGGTGAAGCGCCGCGGCAACCGTCGCTACTACCAGCGCCACGACGTGCTGATGATCCGCCAGATCCGCGCGCTGCTGTACGACGAGGGCTTCACCATCACCGGCGCGCGCGCGCGGCTGGAAGGCCCGCAGGCGCGCGTCGAGGCGAGCATGTCGCACCAGATCGTGCACCAGGTGCGGCTGGAGCTGGAAGAAGTCCTCGCCCTGCTGCGCCGCTGAGCGCATTCCTCTGCTATAGTCCGCGCTTCACGATTGCACGATCGCGAAGCACGGAAGGCGGCCACGTTGCCGCCTTTCAAGTCCAAGTCGGGGCGTAGCGCAGCCTGGTAGCGCATTTGCCTGGGGGGCAAAGGGTCGTCGGTTCGAATCCGGCCGCCCCGACCATCAAGCTGGAACATCGACGGCGCCTGCGGGCGCCGTTTGCGTTCGAGCGTTTCGCGAAGGCGCAGGAAATTGCATCGCCGGGAGGCTAGGCTGCGGCATCGGCCCGCCCACGCCTGGAGATGCCGCATGCCGTCGAACAGCTGCCACCCGAACGCGCCGCACGAAAAGCTCAAGGCACCCGACTGGTACGTTTCGGCGCTGATGACGGACCGTGCACTGGACGCGATCCTGCGCCGCGTGAAGAAGCTCGACCGCAAACACGACATTCCCTACCTCGCCGGCTACAGCCGCGACGGCAAGACCATCTACATCGACCGCCACCTGCCGAAGAGCTTCACGTTCCGCGGCCGCACGATCGAGGTGGACCGCTTCCTGATCCTGCACGAGGAAGTGGAGAAGACCCTGATCGACCAGCTCGGCCTGCATTACCTGCACGCGCACCAGATCGCCACCCGCGCCGAGGAGGCCGCGGTGAACGCGCAGCGCGTCACCTGGAAGGCCTACGACCGCTTCATGCAGAAGTACGTGAAGTCCATCGGCGACGAGCGCCTGCAGAAGGTGCCGGCCGACCTCGACCTCAAGCCCTACCGCGATTACCACGATTACGAACTGCTGCGGCAGATGGCGGCGCACATCGACGATGTGCCGGGGATGGGCGACAAGGCGAAGGCGGAATTGAAGAGCTACGCGGCGGCCTTCCGCGAGCAGCGGCGCGACGAGCAGCGCTACGCCGGGAAGGCGGAAGCGCCGGTGGGCGCGCGTCGCGGATCCACGGCGAAAAAGGCGGCGCGCAAGACCGTTCGACCGGCGAGCGCCGGCAAGGGGAAGGGCCGGCGCCGCGCCGCTGCCGCATTGCCACGGTGACCCCGGGCATCGGCGCAGGCGGGTCGCAACCGCGCGGCTTCAGGATTTGTCGACGTGCACGGAAAGCCGCGCAAACGCGCCATTGCGGGTCAGCGCGGTGATCTGGTGATCGCCCGCTTGCGGCAAGGCCAGGCGCATGTCGGCGTGGCCGAGGCTGCTCCCTTGCAGGCGGCCGTCGAGCAGCCACTGCACTTCTCCCGTGGTACCGAGTGCCTGCAGGGTCACGCCCAGCGGTCGGGTGCTGTTCGGCGCCAGCCGCAGGCGCGCACCGTCGACGAGTCCGGCGATGCGGATCGGGCCGGCGAGGTCGAGCGAATCCGGGGCGCAGCCGGGGGCGAGCGGTGGCAGGGCGGCATGCGCGGCGTCGTCGGCGCTCAGCCAAGGAGTCGCCAGCGCGGGCCAGCGCGCGATCTGCAGCGTGTGTTCGCCCTTGCCATGGCAGGTCGCGCTCAGGCGGTGCCCGGCGGCGTCGACGCGCACGCTCACCAGGCCGGCGGACCAGGCCGTGAGGTCGCGTTCGGCGAAGGTCGGCGGCAGTGCGCCGTCGAGCGTCCATGCGCTGCGCCGCTGGCGGCAGAGGGCCGGCGGCGTGCCGGATGCGGCGCCGCCCAGCGGCCAGCAGATGTCCACCTTGCGCACGCTCGCTGGCTGCGCCACGTAGGCGTGCCGGTCGGGCAGCATGTCGACGATGTCGAACATCAGCGGCAGCGACGTCACCGCGCCGTACTGCCCGGGTGAGGGCGTGCCGTCGGGGCGGCCGATCCACACGCCCACGGTCCAGCCGTCGGTGACGCCGAGGGCCCAGGCGTCGCGGTAGCCGTAGCTCGTGCCGGTTTTCCATGCGACCGCGCCGTGCCGGTTGATGGTGCCCTCCATCGGCGCGCCGTCGACGTCGGCAGGGTTGGTCGCCAGGATGTCGCGGATGATCCAGGCTGCGCCGGGCGAAAGCAGGCGGCGGATCTGTTTGGGTTGCTCCGGCTGATAACGAGGGACGCCGGCGAGGCCGCCGTTGGCGAACGCGGTATAGGCGCCCACCAGATCCTCCAGCCGCGTCGAGGCGCCGCCCAGGATGATGGACAGGTTCGGTTGCGCGCCCTGCGGCAACTCCAGATCGACGCCGCCATTCGCCAGTCGCGCCACGAAACGCTTCGGGCCCACATGGTCGAGCACATCCACCGCCGGCACGTTGAGCGAACGCTGCAAAGCCTCGGCCACGCTGACCGGGCCGCTGAACGATTCATCGAAGTCGCCCGGCTTGTAGCCGCCGAAATCCTGCGGTGCATCGACCAGCAGGCTTTGCGAGGTGATGAGCCCGTCGTCGAGCGCGAGCCCGTACAGGAAGGGCTTGAGCGTGGAGCCCGGCGAGCGCGGCGCGCGCACCATGTCGACGTGCCCCAGTCGCTGCACGCTGCCGAATTCGGCCGTGCCCACGTAGACGCGCGCCGCCAGCGAGGCATTGTCGACCACCAGGACGGCGGCGGAGGTGCGCGGCGGCAGGCGGGCGAGATAGTTGCCGACGCGATCCTCCACCGCACGCTGCAGGTTCGCATCGATGGTGGTGACGATGCGCCTGGATCGCGGCTGTTGCCGGTGCAGTCGTTCGGCCAGCAAGGCCGCTTCCAGGGGGGCGCGCAGCGAACGCGCGACCACCGGTTCCATTTCCGCGTCGCGGACCGTGGCTGCGCTCCACAGGCCTTCGTCCTGCATGCGCCTGAGCACCTTGTCGCGCGCGCGCCTCGCGGCGTCGGGGTGGCGGTCGGGACGCAGCAGGCTAGGCGATTGCGGCAGCACCGCCAGCAAGGCGGCTTCGGCATGCGACAACTGGCCGGCCGGCTTGCCGAGGTACGCCCACGATGCCGCCTCCACGCCCTGGATCGGGCCGCCGAAGGGTGCATGGTTGAGATACAGGTCGAGGATCTGCGCCTTGCCCAGGTGCGCTTCGAGCTGGAGCGCGCGAAAAATCTGCACGAACTTGCCCGCGACCGTATGCGGCATCGGCATGATGATGCGCGCCACCTGCATCGTCAGTGTCGAACCGCCGGACACGATGCGGCCCTCGCGCAACGAAAGGGCCGCGCCGCGCGCCAGCGCATACGGATTGACGCCCGGCAGCCGGTAGAACCAGCGGTCCTCGTAGGCGAGCAGGGCGGAGAGATAAAGCGGCGACACCTTGCCGGCCGTGGTCGGATAGCGCCACACGCCGTCGCTGTCGGCGAACGCGCGCAGCGGCGTGCCATCGCGCGCGAGCACCACGGTGCTGCCGGTATCGGGCGCCGGCAGCCTGAGCGGAAACAGGCGATCCAGCAGCACGGCCAGCAAAAGCAGCGCGGCAATGCCTGCCGTCGCGACGCGCAGCCACCGGCGCAGCCGTGCGAGGAAGGGCCTGGTCCGGCGGCCGGTCACGGGTGAGGCGGGAGCCATGCGGTTCATCGGCCGGAGGGGCGCGCGGGATGCCACGCGCCCCTCCGTCGACTCAGGGCTCCACGACCTTGAGCGACGCGATCGGGACCGTGCCGATGCCGCGCACGGCCGGCCGGTACATGTCCTCCACCAGCGGCGGCGGGACGGTGTACGTGCCCGGTGTCACCGCACGCACCAGGTAGAACACGTGCGCAACCTGCCCGCGTTGCAGCTTCAGGGCCGCATCGTAGCGATCGTCGCGGTATTCCTCGTGCACGATGTCGGCGGCGCCGGTGTGCTGATCCAAGTCGATTCCGTCGATCACGACGCCTTCCCACTGCCGGGCGCCGCCCAGGTTGAGGTTCTCCACTTCCAGGCCGCCGGGCAGCAGGTCGGTGACCATCGCATCGGGCATGTTCATGCGCGCCTCGATGGTCAGTTCGACGATCAGGCTGTCGCCTTCCTTGAGCGTGTCGCCGGTCCACGGCTTGCCGTCCGTGGTGAAGTAGCTGCGGCGCACGTCGACCTGGCTGGGGTCGGCCGCGGGCGCTTTCGACGGGATGCCGGCGACGTCGAACGTCGCGAACACGGTGGCCTTGCCGGCCGGCTGGACGGCAACGCCGCTGGCGAGCTCGGCGGGCGTCAGGTCGCGGGTCCACATGAACTTGTCCGCCGGCACCTGCTCGGCCTTGCCGCCGATCTCCAGCGATGCGGCGAGCGGCGCGTTGCTCCCCGCGTCGAACGCATGCGCCACGCGTGCGATGGCCACCTGCTCCTGCGTGCTGAGGTAGGACCACGACCAGTGGTAGTAGGGAATCTTCTGCTGGGTGGCGCGCACGTCGGCCGTGGCATTGCGCGCCCAGTCGATGAGCTTGGCGTCGTATGCGGGCTTGTTCATGCCGTAGGTGTGGGTGAGCGCCACCATCACGGCCAGGTCGCGCAGCTCCGAGCCGTAGTCGCCCACGTACCAGGGGCGCTCCTTGTTCCACGCGAACGCTTCGTCGATCGCCTTCTGCGCACGTTCGTTGTCGCCCATCAGTTTCAGCGCGACGCCCAGGTGCACCAGCGGCAAGGGCGCGACCAGTTTCTGGCGGTCGTTGTCGAAGATCGCGCGCAGCGTGCCCAGCGGCGCACGGTTGACGCGCGCCAGCACGAAGCCGGAATAGGCCTCGTCCGCGATGCGCATGTGGTCGTGGTGTTCGTAGCCGTAGTACGGATGGCCGCCGGCGAGCAGGTCGTCGCTGAGGCGTTGCAAGGCTTTCTGCAGCACGTCCTGCGGCACGGCGAAGCCGGCATCGCGCGCGTCGAGCATGAAGTCGACCACGTAGGGCGTCATGAAGGTCTCGATCGGGCTGCTGCCGCCCCAGAAACTGAAATGCCCGTTGCTGGCCTGGAACGAGGCGATGCGGGCGAGGGCGCTTTCCACCGCCGCCTGGCGCCGGGCATCGGCCAGGCCCGGCACGCCGAGCGCCTTGGCCGTCTTGTCGTCCATGTAGAGCGCCGCGTAGCCCTTGCTGGTGGTCTGCTCGATGCAGCCGTAGGGGTAGTCCAGCAGGTGGCGCAGGGCGCTGTTGTAGGGCAGCGGCGGCAACGTGCCGAGGGTGAGCCGGGTGCGCACCGTCGCCGGGATCAGCCCGGCCAGCGAGCCGTCGAGGCGGGCGGGCTTGCCGTCCTCGATGGCCATGGGCACGGTACGGACCTGCTCCGGCCAGGCCGGGCGCACGGCGAACTCGAAATGCCGGTCGACCCGGTAGTCGTTGAGTTGCGCATGGATGTCGAGCGTCGCCACGCCCGCGCCGCCCCTGGCGGTCACCGGCATCAGCAGCGTCGTGCTCGCGCCGTCCTTCAGCGGCACGTCGCGGGTGGCGTTGTCCACCTTGGCCAGGTCGCCCGCCTTCACGCTGATCCTGGCCACGCCGTCCTTGCCGGACAGGTTCTTCAGGTCCACGCTGATTTCCGCCTTGTCGCCCGCGGCCATCACGCGCGGCGTGCTGGGTTCGACCACCAGCGGCGCGCGCACCGTGACGTTGCCGGCGGCGTTGCCGAAGCGCCGGTCGGTGTAGGCCAGCGCGGCGAGGCGCAGGCTGCCGTTGAAGTCCGGCACCTGGACGTGCAGCGTGGCCTTGCCCTGGGCGTCGAAGGCGACCGGGCCGGCGAACAGGTCGACGATCCGCACCTTCGGGTTCAGCCGTGCCGCGTGTGGCAGGCCCTTGCCGCCCATGTCGCCGCCGTAGCGTGGCTTGCCGGTTGCGCCGTCCATCGCCTCGATCACGCGGCTGTAGAGGTCGTAGGCGTCGACGCCGAGCGCGCGCTTGGCGAACATCCAGGCCCACGCATCCGGCACCGGGTAGTTGGTGATGTTGAGCACGCCCTGGTCGACTGCCGACAGCGTGACGTAGGCGTGTTGCCCGGCGAGTCCCTGCGCCTGCACGGTGACGCCCAGCGGGTTGCCCGGGCGCATCAGTGCCGGCGCTTCCAGCTTGAGCGGAATGCGCCGGTCATTGCGGTCCATCGCGACGTGCTCGATGCCCATCGCGCGCGCCGGCGTGGTGTGCCCGGTGGCCTTGCCACCACGGAATACCAGCGCGACGACATAGACGTCGTGGCGTTCCCAGTCCTTGGTGACGGGGATCTCGAACGTGGCACCCGCGGTGGCCTGGATGTCGCGCGTGTAAAGCAGGTGGTCGGATTCCACCAGCAGCACGCCGGGGCCGTCGTGCGGCGGCGTGACGGTGACCTTCATGGTGTCGCCGGCGCGGTAGCGCGCCTTGTCCAGGGCCAGCTTCACCTTGTCCGGCCGCGCTTCCTTGCCGATGTTCTCGTCGTCCCAGCTGTAGCCGGCGAAGAACGGGTAGACCGTGGTCAGCCGGGTGGCGGGATCGTAGACCTCCAGCCGGTAGCCGCCCCATTCCACCGGGAAATCGACCTGGGCGCGCTGGCCCGCGGCGACATCGACGTCTTTCTCGTCGACCTCCTGCAGCTGCACGTTGGCGTTGGACCTCCAGTTGTCGCCGTGTTCGTACAGCCAGTAGAAATCGCGGATCTCGCGCTGCAGCCGGACCTTCAGATGCGAACCCGCCACCAGCTTGCCGTCCGCATTCGCGCGCAGGATCTCGAAGGACGCCTTGCCTTCGCTTTCCGCACCCTGGGCCGGATCGAACAGCGGACGCACGCCCACCAGCTCGGGGGCAGGCCAGTACACGCGGTTCAGGATGCGGGTGACCGCGCGGCCGCCGGTTTCATACACGCTGCCCGACAGCGTCATGGTCAGCGGCGCGACGGGTTTCACGTCGTCCGGCAGGGCGATGTCCTGTTCGAGGTGGCCTTGCGCATCGAGCCTGGTGTCCACCACGTCGTCCGCGCTCTTGGGCAGGTCGACCAGCGGATTGCCGAAGAAGGTGTCGGGCAGGTTCGCGAGCGGGTGCACCTCGGGCTTCACCAGCAGCTTGGCGGTGAAGCGGTTGCCATCGGCGGGTGCGCCGTAGAGGTAGCTGGAGTTCACCACCAGCTTGAACGGTTCGTCGGGTGCCAGCCACGCCTGCGGGCTGGCCAGGTCCACCTTCATGCGCTCGGGCAGGAACTCCTCGACATGGAAGGGAAACGCCTGCACGGCCTCCTTGCTGGCCGGGTCCAGCCGGAATTCGAGCTGCCACAGGCCGGTGGGTGCATCCTCGGGAATGACCTGGCTGAGTTCGAAGTAGTTGAGGTCGCGGGGATCCAGCCGGGTATCGACCAGGCTGCGCCCGTCCGGCTGCTTGAGCCGTACGAACAGCGCCTGCGGCTTCATCGGGTTGCCGTCGTAGTCGCGCAGCAGGGCGGACGCGTGCAGCGTCTCGCCGGGGCGGTACAGGTCGCGCCCGGACCAGGCGAACACCTCGAACGGCCGCTGGGGGCGGCCGGTGACGTCGAAGTTGGAGACGTCCAGCGCGGGGCGGTTGAACGGCAGCACCGAGACGTCCTTGCCGTGCCGGGCGATCAGCACGTCCGACGGCTCCACCTTGTACGCGACCAGCGCGTTGCCGTCGCCATCGGTGGTGGCCTTCAGCTTGGCGGCGCCGCTGGCGTCGTCGATTTCCACGTCGACGCCGCTGACCGGCGTGCCGTCCGCCAGGGACGCGACATGCAGCAGGGCGTTGTTGCGGTAGACGCGGAGATGCAGGCCCAGGTCGCTGACGAAGAAGACGGCGGTGTCGTAGCCGCCCGCGAATGTGCCGCCCTGCTTGAGCACCGCCATGTACACGCCCGGCTGGGCAAGCTGCGGGATGTCCTGCACCGGGATGTAGGTGACGGTGCGTTCGTTTTCCCCGCCGCCCAGGGTGTAGTGGTTGGCATAGACCGAGTCGCCCATGTCGGTGATCGGCCGTCGCATGCGGTCGCCGTGCTCGCAGCGGTTCCAGGTATTGATCTGGTGATCGAGCTCGTAATCGTCCCGATGCTTGTTGGTGGGGTAGGCGCAGAACAGGTCCGACAGGGCATCGTCGTGGACGCGGAAAAACTCGATGTCGGCGTCGTGCACGTTCACCGACACCAGCGGCAGGCCGCGCGAGCCGCGTGCCGGCAGCACGCTGCCCATCGAGGCGAAGCCCACGGCGGCCTGCAGGTTGCCGGAATAGACGTCGCGCTTGATCTCGCGTCCCAGCGTGCGCCCGTCGGCTGCGAGCAGGCCGGCGTGCAGGAGTACGGCGTAATGCCGGTTCGGTGACACGAACGGGAAAGTCAGGGTCTTGCCGTCATCCTGCAGGCCCCAGCTGCCGTTGACGACCTCGCCGTTGGGGCCGGTCACCGCGATCTGCTGGTCGAACGATTGTGCCGAGGCCAGCGCGGCGCTGAAATGCAGCGCGATGGCGGTGCCCGAACCGGTCGACTGCGGGCCGGCCGCGAGCAGCGCGAAGGGCTGCGCTTTTGTGGCATGGCTCGAAGTGCTTGCGGCGGGCGCCCCCTGCAGTGCCGGCCTGCCCCCTTCCTGATGGTGCCCGCATGCGGCCAGCAGGCCGAGCATGAGCAGTACACCGATCTTCCCCGTCCCGCTGCGCGCGCAGCGGCCGATCGACAGACGCGCCATGGAACCCTCCCTGAGTCTGGACAGGAGTTTCGCATGCATTTGTGGCGGCGCGGAGGCCGGGGCGTGGCGGCCCGATTCCGGGAAGGGGCGCCATGCCCCGGTCTGCGTTTGCGAGTGGCCGCCATCCGGTTCGGACGGCTAAACCGGTACACGGCTCCGCATGGCCGCATCGCCTGGCGGCAGGGGCGCGCCGGCCGGCCTCGGCGGCCAGGGCCTCAGCGCGCTCAATAGAGCACGCGGGTGCGCAGGGTCCCCTGGATGGCGGCGAGCCTGTCCTTCAGCGATGCGGCCTGCTGCTCGTCGGCGGCCACGTCGATCACCACGTAGCCCACTTCCGCGTCGGTCTGCAGGAACTGCGCGTCGATGTTGATGTTGCCCGCGGAGAACAGCTCGTTGATGCGCGACAGCACGCCCGGCACGTTCCGGTGGATGTGCAGCAGGCGGCGGCTGCGCGGATGCTCGGGCAGCGACACCTCGGGGAAGTTCACCGCCGACAGGGTGGAGCCGTTGTCGCTGTAGCGCACCAGCTTGCTCGCCACCTCGATGCCGATGTTGTCCTGCGCCTCCAGCGTGCTGCCGCCGATGTGCGGGGTGAGGATCACGTTGTCCAGGCCCACCAGCGGCGAGACGAACGGGTCGTCGTTGCCCTTGGGCTCGACCGGGAACACGTCCACCGCGGCGCCGGCGAGATGGCCTTCGCGCAGTGCCTTGGCCAGCGCCTCGATGTCGACCACGCTGCCGCGCGAGGCGTTGATCAGCACCGCGCCCTGGCGCATCGCGGCGATCTCCTTCGCGCCGAACATCAGCTTGGTGGCCGGGGTTTCCGGCACGTGCAGGGTCACCACGTCGGCGCGCTGCAGCAGGTCGTGCAAGCCGGCGGCGGCATGGGCGTTGCCCAGCGCCAGCTTGGTTTCCACGTCGTGGAAGATCACCTGCATGCCCAGGCCTTCGGCCAGCACGCCCACCTGGGTGCCGATGTGGCCGTAGCCGATCACGCCCAGTACCTTGCCGCGCGCCTCGTAGCTGCCCGCGGCGGACTTGCTCCAGCCGCCGCGATGGCACTGTGCGTTCCGCTGCGGGATGCCCCGCAGCAGCATGATCGCCTCGGCGACCACCAGCTCGGCCACGCTGCGCGTGTTGGAATAGGGGGCGTTGAACACCGGGATGCCCAGCCGCTCGGCCTCGGGCAGGTCGACCTGGTTGGTGCCGATGCAGAAGCAACCGGCCGCGATCAGCCGCTTGGCGTGGCGCAGCACCTCGGCGGTTAGCTGGGTGCGCGAGCGCAGGCCCACGAGGTGGGCGTCGGCGATGCGTTCCAGCAGCTTCGCCTCGGGCAGCGACTTCTCGTGGTATTCGATGTTGCTGTAGCCGGCGCGCTCGAACACCTCCACCGCGGTGCGACTCACGCCCTCCAGCAGCAGCACCTTGATGTCTTGCCGGGGGAACGAGGTCTTCATGGCGGCTCCAGCGTAAAATGAACCGCTACTATGCCAGAATTGCGGCGGCGCAACACATGGTCGTTTGGACGTCCGAACGCGGCGCAAGGCATAACCCACCGGAGAGCACATGAGCGACGCCCTGGACGATCTCGCCCGCCGCCTGCCCGGGTTGCGCCTGCTCACCGGGCCCGGCGACCTGGAGCACTACGGCCGCGACTGGACGCGGCGCTGGACGCCGGCGCCGCTGGCCATCGCGCTGCCGGCCTCGGTGGAAGAGGTGCAGGGCATCGTGCGCTGGGCCAACGAGCAGGGCGTGGCCATCGTGCCCTCGGGCGGCCGCACCGGGCTTTCCGGCGGCGCGGTGGCGGCGAACGGCGAAGTGGTGCTGAGCCTGGAACGGATGAACCGCGTGCTGGGCTTCGACGCCGCCGACCGCACGCTCACCGTGCAGCCGGGCATGCCGCTGGAAGCGGTACACGCGGCCGCGCGCGAGCACGCGCTGGTCTACCCGGTGGACTTCGCCGCGCGCGGCTCCTGCTCCATCGGCGGCAACATCGCCACCAATGCCGGCGGCATCCGGGTGATCCGCTACGGCAACACCCGCGAGTGGATCGCCGGGCTCAAGGTGGTGGCCGGCAACGGCGAACTGCTCGACCTCAACCGCGCGCTGGTGAAGAACTCCAGCGGCTACGACTTCCGCCAGCTGATGATCGGCTCGGAAGGCACCCTGGGCATCGTGGTGGAAGCCACGCTCAGGCTCACCGATCCGCCGCCGCCCGCGCAGACCATGCTGCTGGCGCTACCGGACATGGACGCGGTGCTGGCGGTGTTCGGCCTGTTCCGCGCCAGGCTGGCGCTGCAGGCCTTCGAGTTCTTCACCGACATCGCGCTGAAGCACGTGCTGGCGCACGGCGCGCAGCGCGCGCTGGACGGCGAGCATCCGTACTACGTGGTGACCGAGTTCGACGCGCCGGGCGAGGCCGCGCAGGATGCCGCGCTGGCGGTGCTGGGCGAAGGCATGGAGCAGGGCTGGATCGTCGACGGCACGATCGCGCAGAGCGACGCGCAGGCCGCCGCGCTGTGGCGGCTGCGCGAAGGCATCACCGAAAGCCTGGCGCCGCACAAGCCGTACAAGAACGACGTCTCGGTGCGCATCGGCGCGGTGCCGGCCTTCCTGCATGCGATGCAGGCACTGCTGGCGCGCGAGTACCCGCACATCGAGGTGGTGTGGTTCGGCCACATCGGCGACGGCAACCTGCACATCAACGTGCTCAAGCCCGCCGGCATGGCGGACGCGGATTTCATCGCGCAGTGCGAGCACGTCACCAAGCTGCTGGCCGCCACGCTGCAGGAACATGGCGGCAGCATCTCGGCCGAGCACGGCATCGGGCTGGTCAAGCGGCCCTATCTCGACAGCACGCGCAGCGCGGCGGAGATCGCGCTGATGCGCGGCGTGCGCCAGGTGTTCGATCCGAACGGCATCCTCAATCCGGGCAAGCTGTTCACACCTTAGCGATCATCCCTGATCGCGAAGATCAAACGGGCGGCCATCCATGGCCGCACTTCTCATGCAAACCCCCATGATAACCTCGCGACCATTGTCTTCGCCGCCGAGGTTGCCATGACGCAGGAACGCCGCACGCTGTACCCCGAAATCGAGCCGTACGACCGCGGCATGCTCAAGGTCTCGGAGCTGCACACGCTGTACTACGAGCAGTGCGGCAATCCGGACGGCAAGCCGGTGGTGTTCCTGCACGGCGGCCCCGGCGGCGGCACCAATCCCAGGTGCCGGCGCTTCTTTGATCCGGCGGTGTACCGCATCGTGCTGTTCGACCAGCGCGGCTGCGGCCAGTCCACGCCGCATGCGGAACTGCGCGAGAACACCACCTGGGACCTGGTGGCCGACATCGAGCGCGTGCGCGAACACCTCGGCATCGCCCACTGGCAGGTGTTCGGCGGTTCCTGGGGTTCGACGCTGGCGCTGGCCTATGCGCAGGCGCATCCGGACAAGGCCACCGAGCTGGTGCTGCGCGGCATCTTCATGCTGCGCCGCTGGGAGCTGGAATGGTTTTACCAGAAGGGTTGCGACGCACTGTACCCGGACGCATGGGAAGCCTATCTCGCAGCGATCCCCGAGGTGGAGCGCGGTGACCTGATGAGCGCCTACCACCGCCGCCTCACCAGCGACGACCCGGTGGTGCGCGTCGCCGCGGCGCGGGCATGGTCGGTGTGGGAGGGTTCCACCAGCTACCTGCACCAGGACCCGGCGAGCATCGGCTCGCACGACGAGGACGACTTCGCGCTCGCCTTCGCGCGCATCGAGTGCCACTACTTCGTCAACGGCGGCTTCTTCGCGCACGACGACCAGCTGCTGCGCAACGTGGAGCGCATCCGCAGGATCCCCGCCGTGATCGTGCAGGGCCGCTACGACGTGGTCTGCCCGATCCGCAGCGCCTGGGACCTGCACCGCGCCTGGCCGGAAGCGGACCTGCGCATCGTGCAGGACGCCGGCCACTCGGCGTTCGAGCCGGGCAATATCCACGAGCTGATCGAGGCCACCGACCGCTTCCGCGCCTGAACCGCCGCCGCGACGCCAGGCTCCGGCCGGCAATGGCCGGAGTCCTGTTTCACGTCGTGGCCGCTGCGCCGGCGCGGGAGAACACGTGCAGGCTGGTGCCGGCACGCTTGGCCTGGCGCTTCGCGCGCGCCGCCAGCATCGCGATGGAGGCGGCGCGTTGCGGCAGGGGCGGCACCAGCTCGACGGCGCCCATCACCACGGTGGTGCAAGGGAAGAATTGCGGCTCGCCGCGGCGGTCCTTGCCGCGCAGGCCGCCGTGCGCCAGGTCGTCGGCGTCGAACAGCTGCGGCGCGCGCGCATTGAAAGCCTCGATGATGCGCAGGCAGCGCGCTTCCCAGTCCGCGCTCTGGAACAGCACCACGAAGTCGTCGCCGCCGATGTGACCGACGAAATCGAGCGCCGGGTCGACATGCTCGTTCAGCAGGCCCGACAACAGGCGGATCATCTCGTCGCCGCGCGAATAGCCGTAGTGGTCGTTGAAGGGCTTGAAGTCGGTCAGGTCCGCGTGCACCACGGCAAAGCGCTCGCCGCCCTCGAGCAGGCGTCCCAGGTGTTCGGTCGTGGGAATGTTGCCGGGCTGGAAGGTCAGCGGGTTGGCATGACGCGCGGCCTCGATGCGCAGCTCGCTTACGCGCCGCACCAACGCCTCGCCGGTGCCCAGTCCACGGTAATGGCCATCGCTGGTCACGACGAAGCCATCGGCCAGGTAGCGCTGGTCTTCGCCGCGCAGCACGTCGGCGAGGCTTTCGAGACTGCGGTATTCGTCGCAGACCAGCGGCGCGTCGTTCATAAGCACGGTGCATGACTTGCGCGCCAGCAGCTCGCGGGCGAACGGTTGTGCCATGCGCTCGTTCATCAGCCGCCGGTTTACCAGGCCGATCGGCTGGCCGTCCCGGACCACTGCCACGGCGTGCAGCTCGGGGTGGCGGCCGAACAGCGCCATCACTTCCTCGTTGGTCTGGCGCGGGTCCACCGTGGGCGCCTCGATCAGCAGATGGCTGACCTGGGTCGGTCGCTGGGTGACCGGGCCGCGGTGGCGCGGCAGCACCGGGATGGCGGGGCCGCCCAGCAGATGCCGGGCCTCGGCGCGGGCCGCCGTGACCGGGGCCGGTGCCGGTCGTCCGATCAGGAAGCCCTGTGCGTAGGGAATGCCGAGGTCGCGCAGCACGCGCAGGTCGGCGGGGTTCTCCACGCCTTCGCCGACGAGATCGGTACCCAGCGCTTCGGCCACCTGGCACAGCGAGCGCACGATCGCCAGCCGGCCGGCGCTGCGCGACAACCCATGCACGAGGTAGCGGTCGATCTTCACCACATCGGGATGGATCTCGTTCCACATCTCGAAGTTGGAGTGGCCGTTGCCGAAATCATCGAGCGCGATGCGGACGCCGTGCGCGCGCAGGTAGCCCAGCGCGTGGGCAAGAAGGGCCGGGCTCTCCACCACGTCGCGCTCGGTGATCTCGATGGTGACGCGGGCCGGGTCCAGGCCGCTGGTGCGCAACGCGGTCAGCACCTCGTCCGGGCGCAGGGTGTCGTTGAGGATGGCGCGGGCGCTGAGATTCACCAGCAGCCGGCCTGCTCCGCCCTGCGCGGCGAAGGCGCCGCAGATCGTGCGCGCGGCATGCAGTTCCATGTCGACCAGCCGGCCCTCCATGCGGGCGAGATCGAGCAGATCGAGAATGGAGACATTGCCGGGCATGAAGGCGCAGCGACTGAGTCCCTCGTGCGCGACCACCTCGAGCGTGTCCAGGCGCACCACGGGCTGGAAGACCGCGTTGAGGCTTCCTGCGGCGAGCGCGCGCTCAAGCATGGCGTGGGGGTTGCAGTGGCGGGCGGGGAGAATGGGCATGCCTGGGCCGGATTCAGGCCGCGCGAGCGGCCTGGAGTGGGTGCATCACTGCGGATGAGGGCCGGGCGTCAGGTTCCGGTCCATGAGGGGCGTGCGATTCAACAGGGAGGCGGAAGAAATCTACCTGGCGCATCAGCGCCTCGGCGTCGCCGGTGAGTGCCTGGCCGGTGGCATTGATGTCGTCCACCAGGCCGGCGTTGGCCTGGGTGATGCGGTCCATCTCGGCCACGGCACGGTTGATCTGGCCGATGCCGCCGACCTGTTCCCGGCCGGCTTCGGAAATCCGGGCCATCAGCGTGGAAACACGGGCCACGCTCTGCACGATGCCGTCCAGCGCCACGCCCGACTGCGCCACCTTGTGACGGGCCTGTTCCACGGCCTCGGTGCTGCTGGCGACCAGCCGGCGGATGTCCTGGCCAGCTTCCACGCAGCGGCTTGCCAGCCGGCGCACTTCGCCTGCGACCACGGCGAAGCCGCGTCCGCGTTCGCCGGCCTGGGCCGCCTCGATGGCGGCGTTGAGCGAAAGCAGGTTGGTCTGGAAGGCAATGTTGTCGACCAGGTCGACGATTTCCGCGATGTCGCGACTGCTCTGCTGGATCGCATGCATGGAGCCGAGTGCCTCGTCGGCGACGTGGCGGCCCTGTTCCGCATGGCCCAGCGCCTCGCGCGCCGCCTGGGCGGCGCCGTCGGCGTGGCTGGCACCCTGCACGACGGTGGCGGCCATGTGCTCCATGGATGCCGAGGTCTGTTCGAGGCCGGCGGCCTGCGTCTGCGTGCGTGCGCTGAGCGCCTGGTTGTCGCGTGCCAGGTGGTGCGCGCGCTGCTCCACCGAACGGGCGCTCGTGCGCACCAGGGCGAGTACGCGCGCGAGCTGTCCGTCCATCGCGGCGAGCGCGCGCAGCAGCCGTCCCAGTTCGTCGTCGCGGCCCAGATCGACCGGTTCGCCCAGCCGTCCCGCGGCGATGCGCTCGGCTACCAGGGTGGCCTGCCGCAGGCGCCGCAACAGACTGCGCATCAGCGTACCGTCCAGCACGATGGCGGACAGCAGCGCCATGGCCAGGAGGACGAGCAGCAGCACCATGCCCTGCCGGTTGGCCTGGCGCTGGCCCTGCACCTGCGCATTGCCCTTGGCCAGCGCGGCCAGGAACAGGTTGGCGAAATCGCTCTGCAGCGGCTGGTAGGCGGGCTGCACCTCCATGCCGAGCTTGAGCCCGGCCAGCTGGAACTGGCCTGTGTCGAGCAGGGCCAGCGTCTCGTCGATGGCGTGATCGGCTTCGTCGCGATGGATCGCGGCAAGCTTCAGGGTCTGCGCCTGCTCCAGCGCCAGTTCGCTGGTCAGGAGCGGCTTCCAGTGCCGCGTGGCGTCCACGCGATCGGCACGGATGCGCGTGTGCGCGTCATCCACGGCGGAAGGCAGTTGCGACAGCACGGCGTGGATCAGTATCTGCAGGCTGCTGTTGTAGTCGTTCTGCACGCGACCGACGTCGGCGACCGGGCTGAGCGAGCCTTCCACCAGTCCCTGGATGCGGCGATCGGCCCGCTGCAACTGCAGCATGCCGGCGGCGCTCGTCGCCGCGAGCAGGCCAAGGACGATCAGCAGGCGCAGCAGCAGGCGTTGGCGCAGGCTGGGTGAGGCAATCCACTTCGGTTGTTTGAGCATGGGGAATGTGCGGGTGGGGGGCTGCAGGAGCTGTCGGCCCAGCACGGCGCAACTTTAGCGGGAATGGAAAAAAATTTCTTTGAAATCAAATTGTTATATTTCTTTCCGGCAAGCTGGAAAAGCGCATGGAAGATGACGCGGCAAGATGTCGATTCCGTGGCTTTCGTGTTGCGGTTCGCCGAGCGCGCGGGGCCACGCGCTTCGCACGTAGCGGGTTCGTGCCGGCAACGCCCGGATGGGCTCAGCCGGCCGGCAGCTGCTTGGTGCCGAAGATCTTGTCCCCGGCATCGCCCAGGCCGGGCAGGATGTAGCCGTGTTCGTTGAGCCGCTCGTCGATCGCGGCGGTATAGATCTCGATGTCCGGGTGGGCGGCTTCGATGCGCTTGAGGCCCTCCGGTGCAGCAACCAGGAACAGGCCCTTGATGCGCGTGCAGCCGGCGGCCTTCAGCATGTCCACGGTGGCGACCAGGGTGCCGGCGGTGGCCAGCATCGGGTCGACGATCAGGGCGATGCGCTCGTCCATGCGGCCGGTGAGCTTCTCGTAGTAGGCGAGCGGCTTCAGTGTCTGTTCGTCGCGCTGCAGGCCCACCACGCTGACCTTGGCCGCGGGGATCAGGTCGAGCACGCCGGGCAGCATGCCGAGGCCGGCGCGCAGGACCGGCACGATGGTGATCTTGGCGCCCTTGATCCGCCGCACGACGAGCGGGCCGGCCCAGCCCTCGATGTGCTCCTCGACGGTTTCCAGATCCTTGGTGGCCTCGTAGGTGAGCAATGCGGCCACCTCTCCCGCCAGTTCGCGGAACTCCTTGGTGCTGATGCCGGCGCGGCGCATCAGGCCCAGCTTGTGCTGGATCAGCGGGTGGCGGACTTCGACCGGCTTCATGCGACGGAACCCCTGCTGTGCGTTGCGCGATGGAGCCGAGCATAAAGCAGGTGCCGCAAACGAAACGCCCCTGCGCGACGGTGCCGTCGGGCAGGGGCGAGGGCGTCATGCATCGACGCCGGAGCGGGGTGACTGCTCAGCCAGCCGGGGCGGCGGCGCCGTCGCCCTTCAGGCAGGTGCTCATGAAGGTCTTGCGGTCGGCGCCCTTGAGTGCCTTGGTCTTGGCTTCGGCATTGCAGCCCTTCATCTTTTCCTGCTGGGTGGCCTTGGCGCTTGGCGCCGCGGCGGCGGTGCTCTTGCCCTTGAGGCAGGCGCTCATGAAGGCCTTGCGCTCGTCACCCTTCTTGCCGGTGGCCTGGTGGCTGCAGTCGGCCATGCGCTGCTGCTGCGGGGTGAGCTCCTTCTTGGCGGCCGCCTGCGGCGTGGCAGCGAATGCGGCGGTGGTGGCGAGGGCGAGAACGGCACAGGCGGCGAGCTGGCTGAAACGCAAAATCATGATGATTCCTCCCGAGGTGACCGGCGGTTGCCGGCGTGCGCAGTCTATCGCCGTGGAGGGCGGATCGATGCTGAACGAGGGGAAGGATGTGTAGGCCGAACGCCCGCCGCACGGTCGGCGGCGGGCGCCCGCATGTGACCGCCGGCTCAGGCCGCCTTGCTCTCGCTCTTGCGCGGGCCTTCCAGCAGGGCGTGGCGCACGTGCGACACCACTAGGTCCACCTCGGCGCTGGTGACGTTGAAGTGCGGGGTGAAGCGCAGCGAGTTGACGCCGCCGTGGATCACGCCGATGCCGCGCTCGCGCAGGTATTCCTCGATGGAGCCGGCGCCGTAGCACTTGAACTGCGGGGCCAGCTCGCAGGAGAACAGCAGGCCGGTGCCCTGCACCTTGGTGATCAGTCCGCCCAGTTCGTCCTTCAGCGTGTTGAGCTTGTCCACGAACTCCTTGCCGCGGGCGCGGATGTTGGCGCGCACGGCATCGCTGAGCTCGCCCAGCGTGGCCAGCGCCACGTCCAGCGCGCGCGGGTTCGCGGTCATCGTGTTGCCGTAGATGCCCTTGCGGTACAGGCCGGCGGTGCGCTCGCTCACCGCCAGCACCGACAGCGGGTACTGGCCGGCGTTGAGCGCCTTGGAGAAGGCCTCCATGTCCGGCGCAGGCAGCTTCTCGAAGCCGGGGTAGTCGGTGAGCGACAGCACGCCGTGCGCGCGCAGGCCGGCCTGGATCGAATCGACCAGCAGCAGGCTGCCGTGCGACTCGGTGAGCTTGCGCGCCGCGGCGTAGAACTCCGGCGTCACCGCGCGACCGGGGTCGCCTTCGCCCATCACCGGCTCCAGGAACATCGCCTCGATGAACCAGCCGTGCCTGTCGGCGTCGGCGAACGCGGCTTCCAGCTGGGCCACGTTGTACGGCTCGACCACCAGCACGCTGTCCTCGTGGCGGTAGCTGGCGAGGTACTGCTGGTAGGTCTTGCGCGAGGAATCGGAATACAGCGCCGGCTTGTCGGTGCGGCCGTGGAAGGCGCCCTTCACCACCACGCGCTTGATCGTGCGCCCGGCGTAGCGGCCGCCGGCATCGGTCATCAGCTTGGCGTTGACGTCGGCGATGCGGCAGGCCAGGCCCACGGCTTCGGAGCCGGAGTTCAGGCACAGGTAGCGTGCATACGGGTTGCCGCCGCGGTTGCGGCCCAGCTCTGCGTTCAGCGCCTGGGTGAAGCGCAGCTGCGACACGCTGGGCGTCATCACGTTCGCCATCACCTGGTCGCGCGCCAGCGCGGCGTCGATCGCCGGGTGGTTGTGGCCGAAGCCGAGCATGCCGTAGCCGCCGTTGTCGTGCAGCACCGCGCCCTTCAGGGTGACGATCCACGGACCGCGGGCGGCAGCCGGCAGGTAGGGGTTGATCGCGTCGTCGGGATAGAAGTTGACGAAGCCGGCCTGCGCCTGCGCCAGCTGCTCGGCCTCGTCCAGCTTCAGGAAACCGCCCAGCCCGGCGCGCAGTTCGCGATGGCGCGCCACGGCGGCGGTCACGGCCTCGCCGAGCATGGCGTCGGCGGCGGCCATGCGTTCGATGCTGGCATCGTCCAGACCGGTGGTGCGCGGCTTGCCGCCGAATTCGCGCAGTTCGCGCAGCTGATCGATCAAACCCATGGCTTTCTCCTCGAGTCCGCCGGCGCCTCGCACCCAGCGCGAAGCAGGCCAACGTGTAGTGCGTGGGGGAGCCCGGCTCCCGCGGCGCGGCCCGGTTCGACGGGGCAGGGCGCGCATCCACGAACGACGAGGATAACCCGCGGGGCGGGGTGCCCGGTACCCCCTGGCGGCACCGGAACGCCTTGCACTGCAACACCTTGCGACGTTTCCGGGCGGGTGACGCCTGTCACCCGCGATGGCTGACGGGGGCGACTGCGGACGGTGAGGCGGGAGGCCCAGACTGCACGGCACGGAGGAAAGCCACCATGAACGACACCACCGTTGCCCGCCTTGCCGCCGCCGTGAAGCGCTACGGCCCGCTCACCGCACTGGATGGCGTGGACCTCGCCGTGCGCCGCGGCGAACTGCTGGCCCTGCTCGGCCCCAACGGCGCCGGCAAGAGCACCAGCATCGGCCTGCTGCTGGGCCTGATCCGCCCCGACGCGGGCCGCGCCGAACTGTTCGGACTCGATCCGCAGCGCATCGAGGCGCGCCGGCGCATCGGCGTGATGCTGCAGGCGGCCAACCTGCCGGCCACGCTGCGCGTGGGCGAGCTGCTGCGCCTGACGATGAGCTATTACCCGAACCCGCGCGGCTTCGACGAGACCGCCGCGCTGGCCGGCATCGCCGACCTGCTGCTGCGGCCCTACGGCAAGCTTTCCGGCGGCCAGCAGCGGCGCGTGCAGTTCGCGCTGGCGCTGTGCGGGCGGCCCGAATTGCTGTTCCTCGACGAGCCCACCGTGGGCATGGACATCGAGGCGCGGCAGAGGCTGTGGGCGGCGATGCGCGCGCTGGTCGCCGAAGGCTGCGCCGTGGTGCTCACCACGCATTACCTGGAAGAGGCCGAGGCGCTGGCGCAGCGCGTGGTGGTGCTGGGCCAGGGCCGCGTGCTCAGCGAGGGCAGCGTGGACGACATGCGCAAGCGCGTGGCGCTCACCCGCATCCGCTGCGTGAGCGACCTCGATGCGGCGGCGATCGCCGGCTGGCCGGAGGTGGCCGCCGCCACGCGCGAGGACGGCCACCTGCGCATCGCCACCGCGCGGGCCGAGGCGGTGGTGCGCCGGCTGCTCGACGCCGATCCCGCCCTGGGCGAACTGGAAGTGCAACGCGCCGGCCTCGCCGAGGCGTTCACCGAACTTACCCGCGAAACCGCCGCCGAACAGGAGGCCGCCTGATGAACGCCGCTGCCGTTGTCGCCGCATCCCCGGCCGCCACCCCCGCCATGCCGCCGCGCCGCGTGCTCGGCGCCTATCTCGCCGAGGCGCGCAGCGAATGCCTGCGCTACCTGCGTGCACCGGGCTTCATGCTGCCGATCCTGCTGTTTCCGGACCTGTTCTACCTGGTGTTCGGTGTGCTGATGGGCAAGTCCGAGGGCGCCGATGCGACGCGTTACCTGCTGGCCAGCTACAGCGTGTTCGGCGTGATGAGTCCGGGCCTGTTCGGCTTCGGCGTGTCGCTGGCGCTGGAACGCGACGGCGGCCTGCTGACCTGGAAGCGCGCGCTGCCGATGCCACCCGGCGCCTACCTGCTGGGCAAGATGCTGATGGCGATGGGCGCCGCCGCGGTGGTGGTGCTGATGCTGCTGGCGATGGCCACGGGCCTGGCGCACGTGGCGCTGACGCCGGTGCAATTCGTCGCGCTGCTCGCCACCGGCATGCTGGGCGTGCTGCCGTTCTGCGCGCTGGGCATGCTGGTGGGCACGCTGATCAAGGGACAGGGCGCGCCCGGCATGCTGCAACTGGTCTACCTGCCGATGTCCTTCCTGTCCGGCCTGTGGTTCCCGCTGCCGATGCTGCCGAAGTTCCTGCAGCAGTTCGCGCCGGTGTGGCCGAGCTACCACCTCGACCGCATCGCGCTGGCCGCGGTGGGCATCGTGCACGAACCGGTGCTGCCCCACGCGCTGGTGCTGGTCGGGTTCGGCGTGGCGTTCTTCGCGCTGGCCGCGCGGCGGCTGCGCCGGGTCGGTTGACTCGCAGTAGCATGCCGGCATGAGCGATACGAGCACGCCCTTCCCCGGCAGGCGATGGCCCGCGTGGCTGCAGCCGGCGCCGAGTTCCGTGGCGGCAGCGATGCGCGCCGCGGGGCATTCGCCATGGGCCTACGTATGGAACCTGCTGTGGTCGTTCTGGGTGTTCCTCGGGCCGCTGTTCCAGCATGTGGAGGCGGGCTTCTGGTGGTCGCTGGCGCTGGGCTATCCGCTCTTCCTGCTGATCTTCCTGCTCTCGTGGGTACGGCCGGCCGCCGAGGTAAGCGGTTACGTCGGCGCGCTGGTGGTCCTGACGGCCCTGTCGATGCCGTGGAATCCCGCCGGGTGGACGTATGCCGTGTTCGCCTGCGCGATGGTGCCGTACCAGGGCTCATGGCTGACCAGTGCGGTAAAGATGGCGGTCATCCAGGCGCTGCTGGTGCTGGAAGGCATCTTCCTGCACTGGCCCTGGTATGCCCACCTGATCCTGATCGGGGTGTGCACCAGCACCGGGGTCGGTGCCCTGGCGGGACGCGTCAGCTGGGACAAGAACACCAAGCTGCGCATGTCGCACGAGCAGATCCGCCAGCTCGCCGCCACCGCCGAGCGCGAGCGCATCGGCCGCGACCTGCACGACCTGCTGGGCCACACGCTGTCGCTGATCACGATGAAGCTGGAGCTGTCGCGCAAACTGCTCGATCGTGACCCGGCCACCGCGCGGCGCGAACTCGCCGAAGCCGAGGAGGTGGCGCGCCATGCGCTGGCGGAAGTGCGTGCGGCGGTCACCGGCATCCGCGCCGCGGGCTTCGCCGCCGAGCTGGCCTCGGCGGCGTTGCTGTTGCGCACGTCCGGCGTGCAGTTCGACCAGCACCTGCAGGCCGCCAACCTGCCCGAGTCGGTCGAGTGCAGCCTGGCGCTGGTGCTGCGCGAGGCGGCGACGAACATCGCCCGGCACGCGCACGCGACGCGGGCCCGGGTGTCGCTCGCCCGCACCGCCGGCGGCGTGCAGCTGTGCATCGAGGACAACGGCCGCGGCGGTGTCCTCGCGGCCGGCAACGGCCTCAAGGGCATGCGGGAGCGCGTGCAGGCGCTGGGCGGGAGCCTGCGGCTGGATTCGCCGCCGGGCCACGGCACGCGACTGGACATCGACGTGCCGCTGGCAGCGAAGGCCGTCGTGCACGACACGGCCCTGCCGCGCATCGATGCGCGGCCCCCCGTCCCGGCCACGCACGCCACATGATTCCGGCCCCCGTCACCCGCTGGCTGGCTCCCGCACCGGACTCCGGCGTGGCCGACGACCTCCGCTGCGGCAAGTCGCCGTGGGCGGACAGCATCCACCTGCTGTGGTCGGTGTGGATCTTCATCACGCCGCTGTTCGACCACGGCATCGCGGGCTACACCCTGACCTGGCTGCTGTGCACGCTCGGCTCCTACCCGGTGTTCCTGCTGCTGTTCGCCAAGATCCAGCTGGGGGCGCGGCGAACGGTGCACTGGTATGCCTGGGCCATGGCGGGGCTGTGTTTCGTGCTGCTGCGCTGGTACCCGAGCGGCCTCAGCTACTTCATGTACGCCTGCGTGATGCTGAACCACTGCCGGATGCGTTTGCGTACCCAGCTGGTCCACCTGGCGTTGCTCAACGTGGTGTTGCTGGTGCTGGTCTGGTGGATCGGCTATCCGGCCGCCATCCTGGTGATCATGCCGGCGTCGGCCATGGTGGTCAGCGTGGTCGCGCTGGTCGAGCGCATCAACAAGGAAAAGGACGCCGCCCTGCGCCTGTCGCAGGACGAGATCCGCCGGCTGGCGGTGCTGGCCGAGCGCGAGCGCATCGGCCGCGACCTGCACGACCTGCTCGGCCACACGCTGTCGCTGGTGACGCTGAAATCCGAACTGGCGCGCAAGCTGGCGCTGGCCGATCCGCCGCGCGCGCAGCGCGAGATGGAAGAGGTGGAGCGGGTCTCCCGGCATGCGCTGGCCGAGGTGCGCGCGGCGGTCACCGGCATGCGGCGCAGCGACCTGGCGGCGGAGCTGGTTTCGGCGCGGCTGATGCTGGAAGCCTCGAACATCGCGCTCGACGCCGAACTGCCGGCGGAGCTCGACCTGTCCGCGGAGACCGAGGCCTCGCTGGCGCTGGTGCTGCGCGAGGCGGTCACCAACATCCATCGCCACGCGCGCGCCACGACGGCACGCGTGGCCTTCTACCGCGAAACGGAAAGCTTCCACATGCGCATCAGCGACGACGGGCGCGGCGGCCTCACCGCCCACGGCAACGGCATCAGCGGCATGCGCGAGCGCGTGCGCGCGCTGGGCGGCGCGCTCGCCATCGATTCGCCCGCGCGGCGCGGCACCACGCTCGATGTCGAGGTGCCGTTGCGCGCGTCGCCCGGGCCCGCGGCGACAAGCCTCGCGTCGCCGGTACTGGCCGGCCGGGAGCGCATCGCATGATCCGCGTGCTGCTGGCCGAAGACCAGGCCATGGTGCGCGGCGCGCTGTCGGCGCTGCTGAATCTCGAGTCCGACATCGAGGTGCTGGGCTCCGCCTGCGACGGCGAGGCGGCCTGGCGCGAGCTGCAGCGGCTGAAGCCCGACGTGCTGGTCACCGACATCGAGATGCCCGGCCTCACCGGGCTGGAACTGGCGCAGCGCCTCCAGCGGCACGAGCTGCCGATCAAGGTGATCATCGTCACCACCTTCGCGCGCCCCGGCTTCCTGCGCCGCGCGCTGGACGCGGGCGTGTCCGGCTACCTGCTCAAGGACGCCCCCGCCGAGAACCTCGCCGAGGCGCTGCGCACCGTGCACCGTGGCGGCCGCGCGATCGACCCGCAGCTGGCGCTGGAAGCGTGGTCGGAAGCCGATCCGTTGAACGACCGCGAGCGCCAGGTGCTGCGCCTGGCCGGCGAAGGGCAGAGCGCGGGCGACATCGCCACCGCCCTGAACCTCTCGCACGGCACCGTGCGCAACTACCTGTCCGAGGCGATCGGCAAGCTCGGCGTGGCGAACCGCATCGAGGCGTACCGGCTGGCGCGGCAGAAGGGCTGGCTCTAACGGCTTTGCCGCCAGCGCGGCCGCGGCTTCCTGCCGCCGGATGGCGTCGCGCCGGCCTGCAGCGCGCGCACGAAGCCGGCCGGGTCGGCCGGCGACAGCACCACGGTGCACGTGCTCGCGCGCAACACCACGGCCAGCTGCCAGTCGGTGACGAAGGCGCGGTAGCGGCCCAGCTTCGCGTTGCGGAACCAGCCCGAGAACGAGAACAGGCCGCCGTTGCCGAACAGGCGCAGCGAGCCGGCGCCGGCTTCCGGGTCGATGGCCGCTTCGCGCAATTCGCCCAGCGCCACCCGCGTCGTCCAGAACAGGCGGTGCACGTGCAGGGTGGCGTCGCGCAGCTCGTAGCCGCGCACCACGAACAGCGCGGCGGCCAGCAGGATCACCAGTGGCACGGCCATCACCACGGCGCGCAGCACCGGCAGCGTGCGGACCGGCACGAGGCAGGCGACCAGCAGGAGCAGGCCCAGCAGGAGCAGGGTGACGACGATCGAGATGCCCTTGAGGAAGGCACTCCATGGCGCGGCGGGATGGCGTGGATGCATGCCGGGATTCTGGCCGTTGCCCGCAGCGGGGACAAGACGAACGCCCGGATGTGCGGGCTTGCGCGATAATGCGCCGTTGTCCATTGCATTCGTCCGTTGCCGAGCCCTCCTTGAAGAAGTCCGATTTCGATTTCGACCTGCCGCACGAGCTGATCGCCCAGGTGCCGTTGTCCGAGCGCTCGGCCAGCCGCCTGCTGCTGCTGGATGCGGTCGCCGGCAGCCGGCAGGACCGGATGTTCCGCGAGCTGCCCGGCTTCCTGCGGCCCGGCGACCTGCTGGTGTTCAACGACACCCGCGTGCTGCCGGCGCGCCTGTACGGGCGCAAGGTGAGCGGCGGCGCGGTGGAGATCCTGATCGAGCGCGTCACCGGTGCGCACGAGGCCACCGTGCAGCTGGGCGTGAGCAAGAAGCCGAAGGAGGGCGCGCGGATCGAGCTGGCCGATGGCAGCCACGCGGTGGTGCTGGGGCGCGACGAGGGCTTCTTCCGCCTGCGCTTCGAGGCGCCCGAGCCGCTGGAGAGACTGCTGCTCAAGCTGGGCGAGATGCCGCTGCCGCCTTACATCGAGCGCCATGCCGACGCTGCGGACATGGAGCGCTACCAGACCGTCTACGCGCGCGAACCCGGCGCGGTGGCCGCGCCCACCGCCGGCCTGCATTTCGACGAGTCGCTGCTGGCCGCGCTGCGCGAGCGCGGGGTGCATTTCGGCTACGTCACCCTGCACGTGGGCGCGGGCACCTTCCAGCCGGTGCGGGTGGAAGACATCAGCGGGCACCACATGCACAGCGAGTGGCTGAACGTGGGGGCTGGCCTGGTCGAGCAGATCCACCGCACGCGCGCCGCCGGCGGCCGGGTGATCGCGGTGGGCACCACCGTGGTGCGCGCGCTGGAGAGCGCCACGGTGGATGGCCAGCTGCACCCGTTCGCGGGGGAGACGCGGATCTTCATCTTCCCCGGCTACCGCATCACCAGCATCGACGGCCTGGTCACCAACTTCCACCTGCCGCAGTCGACCCTGCTGATGCTGGTGTCGGCGCTGGCGGGGCGCGAGTTCATGCTGGATGCCTACCGGCATGCGGTGGAGCAGCGCTACCGCTTCTTCTCGTACGGGGACGCGATGCTGATCCTGCCGCAGGGTGCTTGAGCTGGTTGCCCCTCGCCCGCAAGCGGGCGAGGGGAGAAAGCCGCGACCTGCGATAATGGCGCGATGACTTCCCTGAAATTCGACCTCCTCGCCACCGACGGCGCGGCCCGCCGCGGCCGTCTTTCCTTCCCCCGTGGCACGGTGGAGACGCCGGCCTTCATGCCGGTGGGCACCTATGGCTCGGTGAAGGCGATGACGCCGCGCGACGTGCGCGAGACCGGCGCCGAGATCATCCTGGGCAACACCTTCCACCTGTTCCTGCGGCCCGGGCTGGGGATCGTGGAGCAGTTCGGCGGCCTGCACCGCTTCATCGGCTGGGACCGGCCCATCCTCACCGACTCGGGCGGCTTCCAGGTGTTCTCGCTGGCGCACCGGCGCAAGCTGAGCGAAGAGGGCGTGACCTTCGCCTCGCCGGTGGACGGCTCCAAGGTGTTCCTGTCGCCGGAAGTGTCGATGCAGATCCAGCGCGTGCTGGATTCGGACATCGCGATGATCTTCGACGAGTGCACGCCGTACCCGGCCACCGAGCAGGTCGCGTCCGATTCGATGGAGCTGAGCCTGCGCTGGGCCGAGCGCTCGCGCCAGGCATTCGACGAGCTGAAGAACCCGAACAACCTGTTCGGCATCGTGCAGGGCAGCGTGTACGAACCGTTGCGCCGGCGTTCGGCCGAGCGGCTGGTGCAGATCGGCTTCGACGGCTACGCGGTGGGCGGCCTGGCCGTGGGCGAGCCGGAGGAAGCGCGCAACCACACGCTGGATTTCACCGTGTCGCTGCTGCCGGAAAACAAGCCGCGCTACCTGATGGGCGTGGGTCGGCCCGAGGACATCGTGGCGGCGGTGTGCCGCGGCATCGACATGTTCGACTGCGTGATGCCCACCCGCAACGCGCGCAACGGCTTCCTGTTCACCGCCGAAGGCACGCTGCGCATCCGCAACGCGAAGTACGCCGCCGACACCCGGGTGATCGAGGAGGGCTGCGACTGCCATGCCTGCGCCAACGGCTTCAGCCGCGCCTACCTGCGCCACCTGGACCGCTGCAACGAGATCCTCGGCAGCCAGCTCGCCACCATGCACAACCTCCGCCACTACCAGCGGCTGATGGCCGGCCTGCGCGAGGCGATCGCGACGGGGCGCCTGCAGGATTTCGTGGCCGGATTCCATGCGCGCCGGCAGGGGGCCGGGGCCGAGGCCTGAGGCCCGCCGCCATTCGCGGGGCCGCGGCCTTGCAAAGCGTGACGCGTGCCCCGACTGCATCCGGCGGCCCGGACGGGGTGCCCGGTGCGCCGTGCGGCGGAGGGGAACGCATGGCATAATCCATGGTCTTTTATCGGGCGTTCAGCGGAAATCCCTGCTGGCACCATTACTTGCGAGACGAAACGATGAGTCTTCCGATGTCTGTCACGCTGGCCCAGGCGGCTGCACCCGCCCAAGGCGGCGGCATTTCCATGATCATCATGATGGTCGTGCTGTTCGGCCTGATGTATTTCATGATGATCCGCCCGCAGATGAAGCGGCAGAAGGAACATCGCACGATGGTCTCGGCCCTCGCCAAGGGCGACGAGGTGGTGACCAACGGCGGCCTCGCCGGTCGCGTGGAGGAGGTGGGCGAGACCTTCCTCACGATCGAGATCGCGCCGAACGTGAAGGTGAAGCTGCAGAAGGGCGCGGTGTCGCAGGTGCTGCCCAGGGGCTCGCTGAAATCCTCCTGAGCCGGGCCGGCCGGGGCGAAGGCATTTCCAATCAAATAGTGCGGCCAGGGATGGCCGCTTCTTGATGTTCGCGATCACGGATGTTCGCAAAGGATCACAGATGAGCGATTTCCCACGCTGGAAGTACGCGCTGGTCGTGCTGGCGATGCTGTTCGGCATCCTCTACGCGGTGCCGAACGCTTTCCCGCCGCTGAAGGCGGTGCAGGTCACCGCCAACAAGGGCGCCGCGCCGATCGACTCCACCTTGCAGCAAAAGGTGAGCGACGCACTGACCAAGGACCACATCGCCGCAGGCGAGGTGGTGGTGCAGGGCGACCAGCTGCTTGCCACGTTCGCCACCGCCGACGCGCAGAAGAACGGCGCGGACGCGATCCAGTCGCTGCTCGGCGACGGCTACACCGTGGCGTTCAAGCTGCAGTCCACCGTGCCGCACTGGCTCACCTCGATCGGCGCGAACTCCATGCCGCTGGGCCTGGACCTGCAGGGCGGCGTGCACTTCCTGATGCAGGTGGACCAGAGCGGCGTGCTCGACAAGCTGGAGAACAGCTATGCCGACGACATCCGCAGCCAGCTGCGCGACAAGAACATCCGCTACGAGTCGGTGGCGCGCAGCACGGTGGCCGGGCAGGGCATCGTGGTGGTGCTGCGCTCGTCGGCCGACCGCTCCAGCGCGGCCGACCTGATCGCCGGCAACTCGCCCGACCTCGTGGTGACCGACGGCCCCAGCACCGGCGACCGCTACGTGCTGTACGCCGCGATCAAGCCCACCAAGCTGCGCGACCTCTCGCTGGGCACGATCAAGCAGAACCTCGCCACGCTGCGCAACCGCATCAACAACCTCGGCGTGTCCGAGCCGCTGATCCAGCAGCAGGGCGAGGACCACATCGTGGTCGAGCTGGCCGGCGTGCAGGATCCCGCCGAGGCGAAGAAGCTGATCGGCGCCACCGCCACGCTGGAATACCGCGCCAGCGTCGGTTATCCCGGCGATCCGCGCGCGGTCGAAGCGGCGCAGTCCGGCAGCATCCCGCCGGACGCCAACCTCTACTACACCAGCCAGGGCCACGTGCCGGTGCTGGTGGGCAAGCGCCCGATCGTCACCGGCGACGAGCTGATCAACGCCAGCTCCGGCGTCGACCCGAACAACGGCACGCCCTCGGTGAACGTGACGCTGAACGCCGCCGGCGCGAAGAAGATGCAGGAGTTCACCAACGCCAACGTCGGCAAGCCGATGGCGGTGGTGCTGATCAACACCGTGTACGAGACCTCGACGGTCAACGGCAAGGAAGTGCGCACGCCGAAGACCACCTACTCGGTGATCAACGACGCCCAGATCCAGAGCCCGTTCGGCAAGGAGTTCTCCACCAACGGCCTGGGCAGCCCCAAGGAGGCCTCCGACCTGGCGCTGCTGCTGAAGAGCGGCTCGCTGGCCGCGCCGATGGACATCGTCGAGGAATACGTGATCGGCCCCAGCCTCGGCCAGCAGAACATCGAGAAGGGCTTCGAGGCGGTGATGCTCGGCCTGCTACTGGTGCTGGTGTGCGCGGCGATCTACTACAAGCTGTTCGGCCTGGTGGCCGACATCGCGCTGTTCTTCAACCTGCTGATCCTGGTGGCGGTGATGTCGATGATCGGGGTGACCCTGACCATGCCGGGCATCGCGGGCATCGTGCTGACGCTGGGCATGGCGATCGACTCGAACGTGCTGATCTGCGAGCGCGTGCGCGAGGAACTGCGCAACGGCTCGACGCCGCACGCGGCGATCCATGCCGGCTACGACAAGGCCTGGGCCACGATTCTCGACGCCAACGTCACCCACCTGATCGCGGCGCTGGCGCTGATGACGATGGGTACCGGCGCGATCCGCGGCTTCGGCGTCACGCTGGGCATCGGCATCCTGACCTCGATGTTCACCTCGGTAGTGATGACGCACGCGTTCACCGCGCTGATTCACGGCCGCCGCAAGCTCAAGACGCTGTCGGTCTAGCCTGTATGGCCGGCGCAAGTCCATCCTGGATTTGCGCCGGCTCGCCTGATCCGGCGCGTGTCCGGATCAGGCTCCGCGGAACGGCCGCTTGGGCGCCCGTTTCGCGACCGGCCTTCCGTGGCCGGTACACCTTCCGAGGAACTGGTAGATGGAAATCTTCAATCACAACAGCAATGTCCATTTCCTGCGCATCCGCGTCTTCAGCATCGCGGTGGCGATCGTGCTGGTGATCGCCTCGGTGGCGCTGATCGCCACCAAGGGGCTGAACTACGGCCTGGACTTCACCGGCGGCGTCTCGCTGGTGGTGGACTACGCGCAGCCGGTGCAGACCAACGACGTGCACGACGCGCTGGAGAAGGGCGGTCTCGAGAACCCGGTGGTGCAGAGCGTGGGCGGCAGCCGCGAGGTGTCGATCCGCATGCAGCCCACCAAGGCGATGCTGGACGCCAAGGGCCAGGTGGACCTGGACAAGGTGGCCGGCACGGTGATGCAGGCGCTCAAGGCCACGCGCAGCGACGCCACGCTGAAGAGCCGCTCCTCGGTCAGCGCCGAGGTGGGCGCGGAGCTGAAGAGCGACGGCATGGTGGCCGCGGTGTTCGTGATACTCGGCATCATGGCCTACCTGTGGATACGCTTCGAGCGCCGCTTCGCGATCGCCGCGGTGCTCACCGAGATCCACGACACCCTGGTGACGCTGGGCGTGCTGGCGCTGGTGCAGCGCGAGTTCGACATGACCGTGCTGGCCTCGGTGCTGGCGGTGATCGGCTACTCGATCAACGACAAGGTGGTGGTGTTCGACCGCATCCGCGAGCTGTTCCGGCTCGCCCGCAAGGCCGAGCCGGAGGAGATCCTCAACCGCTCGATCAACAGCACGCTGTCGCGGACCATCATCACCTCGCTGTTCACCGGCATCACCATGGCCGCGCTGTTCTTCTACGGCGGCCCGGCGGTGCACAACTTCGCGATCACCATGCTGATCGGCATCGTGGTGGGCACGCTCTCCTCGATCTTCGTCGCCAGCCCGATCCTGCTGTGGCTGGGCGTGTCGAAGAAGGACCTGATGCCGGTGACCAGGGAAAACCCGGAGCTCGCGCGCCGGCCATGAGCCATCATCGGCCGCCTCGCGGGCGATCCTGATGATTCTCTCCCGCTGGCGGGAGAGACGCCCGCAGGCAGAGAGGGCTCTTCCGCCGATGCAGGCGACGGCCCGGGTTTTCCCGGGCCGTTTGCGTTTCGGCGGCTCAGCCCGCGAGCGCGGCGTCCAGTTGGGCCAGGCGCTCCGGCGTGCCCACGTCCGTCCAGCGGCCGCGATGCAGCGAACCGGCGAGCGCACCGCGCGCCATCGCCGTTTCCAGCAACGGCCGCAGCTTGAAGCGCGGCGGCTTCGCCTCGGTGCCGGGGACATCGCCCACCGCTTCGCGCCAGCCGTCCAGCAGTTCGCGGCGGAACACGCCGATGCCGCTGTAGGTGAGCCGCGGCTCGCCCTCGGCGTGCAGCAGGCCTTGCGCATCCAGCCGAAAATCGCCGCCGGGATGATGCGGCGGGTTGGCCACCATCAGCAGGTGCGCGAGGCCCTCCGGTTCGGCGGGCAGGGTGGCGAAGTCGGCGTCGCACCACACGTCGCCGCTGATCGCCAGCACCGGCTCCGTACCCAGCAGGGGCAGCGCGTTGAGCAGGCCGCCGCCGGTTTCCAGCGGGGTGGCGCCTTCGTACACGTAGCGGATGCGCAGGCCCCAGCGCGAACCATCGCCCAGCACTTCCGGAAATTGCTCCGCGAGGTGGGAGGTGTTGATCGCCACGTAGTTCACGCCCATCGCGGCCAGCTTCTCCAGGTGCCACACGATCAGCGGCTTGCCGCCCGCGGGCAGCAGCGGCTTCGGCGTGTGCTCGGTGAGCGGCCGCATGCGCTCACCCAGCCCCGCGGCGAAGATCAGCGCATGCCTCATGCCGCGAGCCCCTGATGGCAGCAAGACACCGTCATCCCGTGCCTTACTTGCACTTTCCGGAGACGCCGCTGGATCCCGGCATTCGCCGGGATGACGGATATGGACGGTCGAGGCCTTCCCATCATGCTGCGGCTACGTGCGTGAGGTCGCGGCCAGCCACATGCCGCTCCAGCAATGCCGCGAAAGCCGCCAACTCGGGATAGCTGCGCGCCACCTCGATCACGTAGCGGTACACCTGCGGCACGTCCTTGAGATAACCCGGCTTGCCGTCGCGATACCACAATCGGTAGAACTGCCCCAGCACGCGCACGTGGCGGTGCAGGCCGGTGAGGTCGAACCAGCGGCGGAAGCGTGCAGGGTCCACCTTGCCGTCGATCACGCCGGCGTCAAGCAGGCGTTGCCGGTACGACTCCACCCAGGCTTCCACGCGCTCGCGCGGCCAGGCGACGTAGGCGTCGCGCAGCAGCGAGGCGAGGTCGTAGGTGAGCGGGCCGTGCAGCGCGCCCTGGAAATCGATCACGCCGGGGTTGTCCGTGTCCGTCAGCAGCAGGTTGCGGCTGTGGTAGTCGCGATGCACGAACACGCGCGGCTGCGCCAGCGCGTTGTGGATGATCACGTCGAACGCCGCTTCCAGCACGTCCCACTCGTCGCAATCCGGGGTGTGGCCGAGATGGCGTTCGAGGAACCACTTGGGCATCACCTCCAGCCCGTTCACCAGCACGGCGCGGTCGAACGGCGGCAGGTCGTCGCTGGCCACCTTCGTCTGCATCGCGAGCAGCGCGTCCATCGCGTCGCCGTACAGCCGGTCCGCGTTCGCGTTGTCCAGCTCGGCGAGATACAGCCTCGTGCCGAGATCCTCGATCAGCAGGAAGCCCTGCTCCAGATCCTGCGCCGCCACCTTCGGCACGTGCAGCCCGGCGGCGGCCAGCCGCGCGCCGATCGCCAGCCACGGCCGCGGGTCTTCGCGCTCCGGCGGCGAGTCCATCACGATCCAGCTCTGGCCTGCGTGAGCGGTGCGCCAGTAGCTGCGGAAGCTGGCGTCGGCGGAGGCCGGTGCCAGCGTGAGCGTGGGGTCGCCGAGCGTGCGGCGGGTCCAGGCGAGGCGGGCTGCAGTGCGGTCTTGGACGGGAAGTGGCATGGGGCAGGGCGTGCTCGAAGTGCCCTGCAGCTTAGCGGCGCGACGGCGGCTGTGCGAGCCGGCGGCTACCGAAGCGGTCGCGATCAGCTGGAGCGTCTGCGGGCGGGCACGGCAAGCAGCGCGATCAATTCGCGGACCACTTTGCGCTGCGCGTCGGAGAGCGTCAGGAACGCCTCGAAGGCGAGGCGGTCGTGGCCACGCACGTGGTCCGGCCAGGCAGAGTGCGCCTCGCGCACGCCTTTGTGGGTGGATGTGCCGTACTGCAGTTCGTGTGGCGGTACGCCGGTGATGCGGGCCAGGGCCTGCAGGTTCGCCTGCTTCGGGATGTGCTTGCCGCTGAGCCAGTTGGAAATCGCCTGCGGAGTCACGGCTTCGCCGCCCTGCTGCGGCACCAGCTTCTCCAGCACGGTCGAGCTCGCCTCGATGCCGGCCGCTTCGAGGGCAGCGGCCAGGCGCTTGGCGAAGGCGGACTGTTCGGTCTTCATGGGCCACGACCATAGGCCCCGGCCATGCGTGCGAATGAAAGTAATGCTTTATAAAAAATGAAAAACTTGCTTTCATTCGGCGATTGGATTCCCCACGGTCGCCGCCATGCCCAAATCCCTGCTCGAACAGTTGCCCGAGATCGTCGCCCGCGGGCGCCAGCAGGCCGAGAAGATCCTGGAGAGCCTGGAAGGGCGGCATAGGGTCAGCCTGCAGACGCGCGAGTGGGTGCTGCCGTCGAAAGACACGCGGGACAACGACTGGATCGTCGCGGCGAACCGGCAGGCGCATCTGGACACGGAAGGCGAGGCCGCTTGGACCAACCGGCTGATCTACGGCGACAACCTGCTGGCGATGGCCGCGCTGCTGGCTGGCGACGAGCACACGCCCAGCCTGCGCGGCAAGGTCGACCTGATCTACATCGACCCGCCGTTCGACTCCAAGGCCGATTACCGCACCAAGGTCGCCTTGCCCGGCGTGGAGCTGGAGCAGCGGCCCACGGTGATCGAGCAGTTCGCGTATTCGGATACGTGGTCGGATGGCACGGCGTCGTATCTGGCGATGATCACGCCGCGGTTGATCCTGATGCGGGAGCTATTGAGCGAGACGGGCTCGATCTATGTGCATCTGGATTGGCATGTGGGGCATTACGTAAAGCTTGCACTTGATGAGGTATTTGGCCGAGGCGCATTCAAAAATGAGATCATCTGGGACTATTCCTTCCGAATGATGGATTTGCCGGGGTTCTACAACCGGAAGCACGACGCCCTTTATTTTTACGGGAAAGGTCCAGATACCTACTTCGACATGCCGAAAACGGCATGGACGAAAGATGACCTGATGAAAAGTAGGAAGCAGGCCATTCACGTCGACGAGGAAGGCGTTGAATGGATATGGATGCCAGGCGGCAAAGGAAACTCAAAGAACAAGCTGCGCCGTGTTGACGAAATCTTGCAGGAAGGCAAAGCAGTTTCCGATGTATGGGACATTCCCATCATCTCGTCCTCATCTAAGGAGCGGGTGGATTACGCCACCCAGAAACCAGAATCGTTGCTTGAGCGCATCCTCCTTGCGTCATGTCCAGAGGGAGGGTTAGTTCTCGACGTATTCGGCGGCTCCGGCACCACTGCCGCCGTCGCCGAAAAGCTCGGCCGCCGCTGGATCACCACCGACCTCGGCAAACCCGCCTGCATGATCATGCGCAAGCGGCTGATCGATCAGGGCGCCAAGCCGTTCCTGTACCAGGCGATCGGCGACTACCAGGTCGAGGCGGCGAAGAGTTCGCTGGGACGCAGCTTCCGCGTCGGCGACCTGTCGGGCATCGTGCTGTCGCTGTATGGCGCGTTGCCGCTGCCGCCGGAGGACAACCCGCTGCGCAACCTGGGCGCGGTGGTCTACGGCGGCAAGAAGACCCTGGTGCTGGTCGATTCGCCGAACAAGCTCACCGGCGACGCCACCTTGCGCAAGGCGATCGCCCAGCGCGACCACCTGCTCGGCGGCTGGGACCGGGTGGTGGTGCTGGGCTGGAACTTCGAGCCGTCGATCGGCGAGAGCATCACCGCGCTGAACGACGCCAGGCTTGAAGTGCTGGTGATCCCGCCCGACCTGCTCGACCGCCTGCGCAAGAAGGGCGGCATCGAGAAGCTGCGCGGGCAGGTGCGTTTCTCCAGCCTGCAATACCTCACGATCAAGCCGGTGCAGCGCATGTGCAGCGGGGACGTGGAGCAGATCAAGGTCACGCTCGACAACTACGTGCTGCTCTCGCCCGAGGCCATCAATCTCGACGAGGAGAACCGGAAGAAGCTGCTCAAGGTGGCCAACGCCGAACCGTTGGCGCTGATCGAATACTGGGCGGTCGACCCGGATTACGACGGCCGTGTATTCCGCTCGGTGTGGCAGGACTACCGCGGCAACACCGCCAATGACGACGATCCGCTGCGCGTGGTGACTGCCGCCGAGTTCAACGTGCCGTACCAGGGCGGCCCGCGTCGCGTCTGCGTGCGCGTGGTCGACGTGTTCGGCTTCGAGGCCGAGGTGGTGAAGATGGTGGCGGAACCCGGCAAATGATTCCGATGCCGTCAGGCCGCCAGCGGTTTGATCTTGTCCAATCCCTTCCGGATCTCGCGTTCGGCGATCTTCAGGTCGTAGGCGCTTTGCAGATTGATCCAGAACTGGGCCGACTGCCCAAACGCCCGGCCGAAGCGCAAGGCCAGGTCGGCGGTCACGGGGCGCTCGCCGCGCACGACGTGCGAGATGCGCATTGGCGAAACGCCGATCGCCCTGGCAAGCGCGGCCTGGCTCATGTCGAGGTCCTCAAGGATTTCCTCGACGAACTCGCCGGGATGGATCGGCGGCATGCCGTTCCTGGTCGCTGGGATGCTCATGGTTGCGGTGCCTCAGTGGTAATCGACGATTTCGACATCGAAGGCCTGGCCACCCTCGAACCGGAAGCAGAGCCGCCATTGGTCATTGATGCGGATACTCCATTGGCCGGCCCGGTCGCGCGCCAACGCCTCCAGGCGATTGGACGGCGGATACCGGAGTTCCTCGAGCGAATCGGCGGCATCCAGCTGGTACAGGCGCCGCATGGCGCGTCGCTGGATGTCAGGCGGGAACCGCTTCCCCGATCCGGTCGCGAAAAACCGCTCCGTTTCCTTGTCGGCAAAGCTCCTGATCACCCGGTCACTCCTGTTTACCCGGCAAATCCTTCCGTCCAGACCATAAACAAAACGTTTATGGCTTGCAAGTACATGGAGCCTGACCATGGGTGATCCAAGCCATCCGCTGGCGCTGGCCGCCGCGCTCACCCGCCGTACCGAACAGCTCTGCATTGGGCTGGAACAGGGCATTGCCGATATCTACGAGCGGGTGACGCCGGTCACCGCCGAGCTGCTGCGCTGGTGGTTCGGCGAGGATGCCTGCCAGTCGCGCACGTTCAACTTCCATCCCGGCCAGCGCCAGGCGATCCTCAACGTGATCGTGGCGCACGAGGTGCTGGACAGCCCGAACCTGAAGAACCTTTACGAGCAGGTCTGCGCCGATGCGCTGCTGCACGGCACACGGCTCGCCGAGGTGGCGCAGGACAAGCACGGCCACCCGAAGTACTGCCTGAAGATGGCCACCGGCACCGGCAAGACCTGGGTGCTGCAGGCGCTGCTGGTGTGGCAGCTCTTGAACAAGACCGCTGCGCTGGACGAAGGCCGCGACGATCCGCGTTTCACCCGCCGCTTCCTGATCGTGGCGCCGGGACTGATCGTGTACGAACGGCTGCTGGACGCGTTCCTCGGCAAGGAGAACGAGGACAAGAGCCGCGACTTCGCCAGTTCCGACATCGCCACCTATGCCGAGCTGTTCGCGCCGCCGGCGCGGCGCGAGCGCATCGCGCAGTTCGTGCGCGGCAATGTATGCCAGAAGCAGGAGATCGGTCTGAAGGCCACCGGCAACGGCATGATCGCGATCACCAACTGGCACCTGCTCAGCGAGGCCGAAGAGGAAATCGAGCAGGACGAAGCCGAACGGGTCGATGCGCCCGGCATGGTCGCCGATGCCGCCCGCGTGGCCTACGACGTGTTGCCGCTGACGCCCGGCCGCGCCGCCGGCAACAGCCTGGACGTGCTGGACCGGCGCTGGGCGCGCGGCAACGTGCTCTCCTATCTCGCCGACCTGCCCGAGCTGATGGTGTTCAACGACGAGGCGCACCACATCCACGAACTGAAGAAAGAGGGCGAGACCAGCGAGGTCGAATGGCAGAAGAGCCTGTCGGTCATCGCCGCGGGCAAGGGCCGCCGCTTCGTGCAGATGGATTTCTCCGCCACGCCGTACAACGACGTCGGCGGCGGGAAGGGCAAGCGCAAGCTGTATTTCCCGCACGTCGTGGTGGATTTCGACCTGAGGGCGGCGATGCGGCTGGGGCTGGTGAAGTCGCTGGTGCTGGACAAGCGCAAGGAACTCGGCGCGCTGCCACTGGAGTTCAAGGCCGAGCGCGATGCCGATGGCAACGTCATGCTTTCGGAAGGCCAGCGCGTGATGCTGCGCGCCGGCCTGCAGAAGCTGCGCAAGCTGGAGGCGGACTTCGCCCGGCTCGATCCCGGCCGCCATCCGAAGATGCTGGTGGTGTGCGAGGACACGAAAGTGTCGCCGCTGGTTGCGCGGTTCCTGCTCGACGAGGGCCTGCACGACGACGACGTGCTCACCGTCGATTCCGGCAAGAAGGCCGAACTGGGCGAGAAGGACTGGGCGCCGCTGCGCCAGCGCCTGTTCAACGTGGACAAGCATGCCCGGCCGCGGGCGATCGTCAGCGTGCTGATGCTGCGCGAAGGTTTCGACGTCAACAACATCTGCGTGATCGTGCCGCTGCGTTCCAGCCAGGCGCAGATCCTGCTGGAGCAGACCATCGGCCGCGGCCTGCGCCTGATGTGGCGCGACCCGGAGTACGCCGACATCAAGCGCGAGAACCGCGAGCGGATCAACCACGGCGAGGAGCCGGGTTCGCTGATCGACATCCTCTCGATCGTCGAGCATCCGGCATTCCAGGGCTTCTACGACGAGCTGATGGCCGAGGGCCTGGTCGGCACGACCGGCGACGACGAGGATGGCAGCAGCACCGGCGACCTGATCGCCTCGGAATTGCGCGAGGGTTACGAACAGTACGATTTTGCCATCCCGTTCATCCTGCGCGAGGCCGAGGAAAACGTCGAGCACCTGCCGATCGACGTCTCTGCCTTGCCGCCGTTCAGCGCGATGAGTCGGGCCAGACTGGCCGAACTGCTCGGCAAGGGCGACACCTTCACCTCGCAGGATCTGCAGAGCAGCACCTTGTTCGGCGACTACCGCGTCGATGGCGCGGCGATGAACGTCAGCGGCTACAACGAACTGCTGTCGCGGCTGACCCGGCGCGTCGGCCAGGCGTTGAACCATCCACTGCCGAAGGGCAACCGGATCGCGCAAAACCTGGATCGCCCGTACCTGCAGATGAATACCGTCGTGCTGGCGTCCGCGCTGGACGATTACATCCGCGAATGGCTGTTTGACGAACCTTTCGAGCCATTCGCGGACGAGGGCTGGCGGCTGTTGCTGCTGGACCCGGTGCTCGATCACATCGTGAAGATCTTCGGGCTGGCGCTGGTGCGCACCGAGGAGCACACCACCACCGGCAGCACCGAGGTGCGCCATCGCCGGCTGTCGGAGGTGACGCGGTTGATGGTGCGCGAGAGCGCCTCGCTGGAAGTCGGCAAGTGCATCTACGAGCGCCTGCCGTATCCCACCCGCAGCGGCGGCCTGGAGCGCGCCTTCATCGAATGGGCACAGAGCGATGCCGGCGTGGAGGCATTCTGCAAGATCAGCGAGAACCGGCACGACTTCGTGCGGCTGCGTTACGTCAAGGACGATGGCCTGCCGGCGCTGTACATCCCCGATTTCCTGGTGCGCACGGCTGATGCGATCTACCTGGTCGAGACCAAGGCGCAGCAACAGGTCAGCCATCCGAACGTGCAGCGCAAGCTGAAGGCGGCGACCACGTGGTGCGAACGGATCAACGCGCTGGCCCCGGCGCTGCGTGGCGAGCGCGTGTGGCACTACGCGCTGGTCGGTGAATCGCTGTTCCACGACTGGCGCGAGAAGGGTGCCCGTCTGGGGGAATTGCTGGCGTACTCGCGCGCCCGCGCCACGCCGACCGCGCAGTCGCAGGGCGACCTGCAGCTTGGCGACGGCATGTGAGGTCGTCGCCCAGGCTCCAGGCTGCCGGCCGGGTCACTCACGTCAGGTTGTACGCCCGCTCCTCGTGCTCGGCGAGATCGAGCCCCATCTGCTCCTGTTCCGCATCCACGCGCAGGCCGACCATGCGGTCGACGAGTTTCAGGATCACCCAGCTCAGCGCCGCGCTCCACGCAATGGTGAAGCCCACGCCCTTGGCCTGTATCCACAGTTGCAGCAGCGGCGAGGTCACCGTGCCGAAGCCGCCCAGTTTCGATGCGGCGAACGGGCCGGTGAGCAGGGCGCCGACGATGCCGGCGATGGCGTGCACGCCGAACACGTCCAGCGTGTCGTCGTAGCCAAGCTTGTGCTTGAGCCGGGTGGCGGTGAAGAAGCAGATGCCGCCGGCGGCGAGGCCGATCAGCAGCGCGCCGCCGGGTCCGCAGGTGCCGGCGGCGGGCGTCACCGCGACCAGGCCGGCCACCGCGCCGGAGGCGATGCCGAGCACGCTGGCGCGCTTGTGGATCGCCCATTCCACCGCGGTCCAGCCGATCGCGGCGGCGGCAGTGGCGATCTGCGTCACCAGCATCGCCATGCCGGCGCTGCCGTTGGCGGCCACCGCGGAGCCGGCGTTGAAGCCGAACCAGCCCAGCCACAGCAGGCTGGCGCCGATCACGGTGTAGCCGAGGTTGTGCGGCGGCATGTGCGTGTGCGGCCAGCCGCGGCGCTTGCCGATCACCAGGCAGGCGACCAGGCCGGCGATGCCGGCGTTGATGTGCACCACGGTGCCGCCGGCGAAGTCGAGCACGCCCATGTCGCCCAGCAGCGAGCCGGGGCCGCTCCACACCATGTGCGCCATCGGCAGGTAGACGAAGGTGAGCCACAGGCCGCTGAACCACAGCATGGCGCTGAACTTCATGCGCTCGGCGAAGGCGCCGATGATGAGCGCCGGCGTGATGATCGCGAAGGTGAGCTGGAACATCACGAACACGCTTTCCGGCACGGTCTGGTACAGCGAATCGGGCTTCAGCCCGGCGAGCATGGCGTGGCCGAGGCCGCCGACGATCGAGTGCCAGTTCGTCACGCCGGCATGCATGCCCTCGGTGCCGAAGGCCAGCGAATAGCCGTAGAGCATCCACAGCACGGTGACCAGCGCGGTGATCGCGAAGCATTGCATCAGCACCGAGAGCAGGTTCTTGGCGCGCACCATGCCGCCGTAGAACAGCGCGGCGCCGGGTATCGTCATCATCAGCACCAGCATGGATGCGACTAGCATCCAGGCGGTGTCGCCGCTGTCGAGCCTCGGCGCGGGCGCGGCCTGGGCGAGGGCGGAAAACGGCAGGAAGGCCAGCGCGGTGGCGCCGGCCAGCAGTCGGTCAGAGCGCATCGGCGTCGACCTCCTGCGTGCGGATGCGGATCACCTGTTCCAGCGGGCTGACGAAGATCTTGCCGTCGCCCACCTTGCCGGTGCGCGCGGTGCCGGCGATCGCCTCGATGGCTTGCTCCACCTGCTCGTCGCTCACCGCGATCTCGATCTTGAGCTTGGGCAGGAAATCCACCACGTACTCGGCGCCGCGATACAGCTCGGTGTGGCCGTGCTGGCGGCCGAAACCCTTGACCTCGGTGACCGTCATGCCGTGCACGCCGGCCTCGGCCAGCGCCTCGCGTACTTCATCCAGCTTGAACGGTTTGATGATGGCGGTGATCCACAGCATGCGTTTTTCCTTCGCGGCAGGCTTTGTGTTGCACCACAGCAGAATGCGTGCCAGCGGCAGGAAGCGCGTCGTGTGGCCGTTTGGACGGCCAGATGGCGGGCGAAGCGGTCTGGATCTGGCGAAACTGGTGCAAGCCTTGCGTGTTGCTGGTGCAAGCCGGCCATTTGACCGGGCTTTCCGCAATCAGTACCATTTTGGTCTGAATTAAGGCCGCTCCCCGACTCCCCATGCTTCGCGTCAGTCGACTCACGGATTACGCCACGGTGGTGATGACCTGCATCGCCGCCCATCCGGCCGACGTGCTGAGCACGGCGCAGATCGCCGACGAGACCCGGCTGGAGCTGCCCACGGTGAGCAAGCTGCTGAAGTCGCTGGGCCATGCCGGCCTGGTGGAGTCCTTCCGCGGCGTCAACGGCGGCTACCGGCTGGCGCGGCCCGCGCAGGCGATCAGCCTTGCCGACGTGGTCGAGGCGATGGAAGGCCCGATCGGCATGACCGAATGCGGTGTCACCGAAGGCCAGTGCGAGCGCGAGGCGCAATGCGGCGTGCGCGGCAGCTGGCAGCGCATCAACACCGTGCTCGACCGGGCGCTGCGTGCGGTGAGCCTGGCCGACATGCTGCGGCCGCCGCCGCGCCACCCCGACGTGACGATCGACATCAGCACCCTGAAAGCCGGCATCCTGAAAGGCAGAACCACGGCATGAGCAGCGCAACCATCGACAGCACTTCCACCGCGCTGCGCGACAACGCCGGGGTCGCCGAGGCGCTGGGGCGCAACTACAGCGCCGGCTTCGTCACCGAGATCGAGATGACCGGCCTGCCGCCGGGCCTGGACGAGGAGACGATCCGCCAGCTCTCCGCGATCAAGCGCGAGCCGGAGTGGATGACCGAGTGGCGCCTCGCCGCCTATCGCCACTGGCTGACCATGCCGCAGCCGGACTGGGCCAAGCTGAAGATGGATGCGATCGACTACCAGGCGATCAGCTACTACGCCGCGCCCAAGCAGGCGCCGAAGTCGCTGGACGAAGTCGATCCGGCGCTGCTGGAAACCTACGAGAAGCTGGGCGTGCCGCTGCACGAGCGCGCGGCGCTGGCCGGCGTGGCGGTGGACGCGGTGTTCGACTCGGTGTCCGTGGGCACCACCTTCCGCAAGCAGCTGGCCGAGGCCGGCGTGATCTTCTGCTCGATGAGCGAGGCGATCCGCGAGCATCCCGGGCTGGTGCAGCAGTACCTGGGCAGCGTGGTGCCGCCGGGCGACAACTTCTTCGCCGCGCTGAACTCGGCGGTGTTCTCCGACGGCAGCTTCGTGTTCATTCCCAAGGGCGTGCGCTGCCCGATGGAACTGAGTACGTATTTCCGCATCAACGCGCAGAACACCGGCCAGTTCGAGCGCACCCTGATCGTGGCCGAGGAAGGCGCCCACGTCTCCTACCTCGAAGGCTGCACCGCACCCAAGCGCGACGAGAACCAGCTGCACGCCGCGGTGGTGGAGCTGGTGGCGCTGGAGCGCGCGCAGATCAAGTACTCCACCGTGCAGAACTGGTACCCCGGCGACGAGAACGGCGTGGGCGGCATCTACAACCTGGTGACCAAGCGCGGCGACTGCCGCGGCGACGACAGCAAGATCAGCTGGACCCAGGTGGAGACCGGTTCGGCGATCACCTGGAAATACCCCAGCGTGGTGCTGCGCGGCGACCGCTCGGTGGGCGAGTTCCACTCGGTGGCGCTCACCCACCACTACCAGCAGGCCGACACCGGCACCAAGATGATCCACATCGGCCGGGACACCAAGTCGAAGATCGTCTCCAAGGGCATCAGCGCCGGGCGCAGCAACAACAGCTACCGCGGCCTGGTGAAGGTGGAGAAGGGCGCCGAGCGCGCGCGCAACTACACCCAGTGCGATTCGCTGCTGATCGGCAAGAAGTGCGGCGCGCACACCTTCCCCTACATGGAAGTGAAGAACCCCAGCGCCATCGTCGAGCACGAGGCCACCACCTCGAAGATCTCCGACGACCAGATGTTCTACTGCCGCTCGCGCGGCATCGGCGAGGAGGATGCCGTCTCGATGATCGTCGACGGCTTCTGCAAGCAGGTGTTCCGCGAACTGCCGATGGAATTCGCGGTGGAAGCGAAGAAGCTGCTCGAGGTCTCGCTGGAAGGCGCGGTGGGTTGATGTTTTTTTCCTTCTCCCTCCGGGAGAAGGTGCCCGACCTGCAGGCGCAGGATGCGCCTGCGGAACAGCGAAGCTGGCCCCGAAGGGGCGAGCGACAGGGATGGCGCGAGCAAGGGCGGATGAGGGTGCGAGGCTTGCATGGATCTTTCCGCAAGCACCGAACCCTCACCCCAACCCCTCTCCCGGCGGGAGAGGGGCTAAAAGATCAGGAACCAACATGCTGAAGATCGACAACCTGCACGCCCGCGTCGAGGGCAAGGAAATCCTCAAGGGCCTTTCGCTGACGGTGAATCCGGGCGAGGTGCACGCCATCATGGGGCCGAACGGCGCGGGCAAGTCCACGCTGGGCAACGTGCTCTCCGGCCGCGACGGCTACGAGGTCACCGCCGGCAGCGTGAGCTTCGACGGCATCGACCTGCTGGCGCTGGAGCCGGAGGCGCGCGCCGCCGCCGGCGTGTTCCTGGCGTTCCAGTACCCGGTGGAAATCCCCGGCGTCAACAACACCTACTTCCTGCGCGCGGCGCTCAACGCCCAGCGCAAGGCGCGCGGCGAGAAGGAGCTGGATTCCATGCAGTTCCTCAAGCTGGTGCGCGAGAAGCTCAAGGTGATGCAGATCTCCGACGAGCTGCTGCACCGCGCGGTGAACGAGGGTTTCTCGGGCGGCGAGAAGAAGCGCAACGAGATCTTCCAGATGGCTGTGCTGGAGCCGAAGCTCGCCATCCTCGACGAGACCGATTCGGGCCTGGACATCGACGCGCTGAAGCAGGTGGCGCAGGGCGTCAACGCGCTGCGCTCGCCGGAACGCTCGTTTCTGGTGATCACCCATTACCAGCGCCTGCTCGACTACATCGAGCCCGACTTCGTACACGTGCTGGCCGGCGGCCGCATCGTGGAAAGCGGCGACAAGACGCTGGCGCTGAAGCTGGAAGAGCACGGCTACGCCTGGGTGCGCGAGCACGGCGAGCCGGCCGGGGCATCGGCATGAACCAGCCGGCCCCCGCGCCCTTCGTCGCGTCGCTGGACGACGCGGCGCTGCCGGCCAGCGGCATCGCCTGGCTGGACGCGCTGCGCCGCGAACAGCTCGCGGCCTTCGCCGCCGCCGGCCTCCCCGACACGCGCATGGAGGCATGGAAGTACACCGCACTGCGCGCGCTGGGCCAGCGCCGCTTCGCGAACGGCGACGCACAGGCGGCATCGCGCGCGATCGATCCCGCCGCGTTCGCCTTGCCCGGCGTGGACGGGCCGCGGCTGGTCTTCGTCAACGGCGTGTTCCGCGCCGACCTCTCCGTGCTGGACGCGCTGCCGGCGGGCCTCACGCTGCAGCCGTTGTCGCAGGCGTTGCGGCAGGAACCGGAGCCGCTGCGCTTCATGTTGTCGCGGCACGAGCCCGAAACGGGCGACGCCTTCGTGCGGCTCAACGCCGCGCTGGCCGCCGACGGCGTGGTGCTGAAGCTGGCAGCCGACGCGAAGCCCGCTGCGCCGGTGCACCTCGTGTTCCTCGGCGCGCCTGCCGATGGCGAGCTGGCCTGGCACCTGCGCCACGTGATCGAGCTGGGCGAGGGCGCCGAACTCTCGCTGGTGGAACACCATGCCGCCAGCGGCGAGCAGCGGCACCTCGGCACGGCCGTGGGCGACATCGTGCTGCGCGACGGTGCGGTGCTGCATCACACGCTGTTCCAGGACGCGGACGGCGGCAGCACCCTGGTCCGGCGCAGCCGGCTGCAGCTGGGCGCGCGGGCGCAGGCCACGCTGCACGTGCTGGAACTGGGCGGCGCGCTGGTGCGCCACGAGCTGCGCGCCGAGCTGGCAGGCGACGGCGCGCGGCTGGATACCCGCGGCGTGTTCATGCCGCACGGCCGCCAGCACATCGACACCCAGCTGGCGATCCGCCACCAGGCGCTGAACACGGCTTCGGATTCGGTCTGGCGCGGCGTGGCCGACCAGCGTGCACGCGGCGTGTTCCGCGGCGCGATCCTGGTGGCGCCCGGCGCCGACGGCAGCGATGCCAGCCTCAGCAACAAGAACCTGCTGCTGTCCGGCCAGGCCGAGATCGACACCAAGCCGGAGCTGGAGATCTACGCCGACGAGGTGAAGGCCGCGCATGGCGCCACCGTGGGCCAGCTCGACGAGCGCGCGCTGTTCTACCTGCGCTCGCGCGGCATCCCGCAGGCCGAGGCGCGCGGGATGCTCACCGTCGCGTTCTGCCGCGCGGTGCTGGACGACCTGCCGAACGCGGCGCTGCGCGAACACCTGGCCGGCTTGCTGGCGATTGAATTGCCGGCATGACGTTATTTCTCCTCCCCCTGCTTGCAGGGGGAGGTTGGGAGGGGGGCAAGGCTCGCCGCAGGGCACCCCACCCCAACCCTCCCCTGCAAGCAGGGGAGGGGGCCAACCACGGGATCTTCGGGATGAATGCACAAGCCGGCACCCCAACCACCTTCGACGTCCAGCGCGTCCGCGCGGATTTCCCGCTGCTCGCGCGCACGGTGCACGGCAAGCCGCTGGTGTACTTCGACAACGCCAACACCAGCCAGAAACCGCGCCAGGTGATCGAGGCGGTGGATCGCCACTACCGCGAGCACAACGCCAACGTGTCGCGCGCCGTGCACCTGCTCGGCGAGGAGGCCACCGCGGCCTACGAGGGCGCGCGCGACGCGCTGGCGCGCTTCATCCACGCGCCCTCGCGCAACGAACTGGTGCTCACCTCGGGCACCACGCAGGCGGCGAACCTGGTGGCCTACAGCTTCGTGCTGCCGCGGCTCCGGCCCGGCGACGCCATCCTCACCACCACGATGGAGCACCACGCCAACATCGTGCCGTGGCAGATCGTGGCCGCGCGCGCCGGCGCCACGGTGAAGGCGGCTCCGATCACCCCGGGCGGCGAGCTGGTCGTGGAGAAGTTCGTCGAGCTGCTCACGCCCGAGGTGAAGCTGGCCTGCGTGGGCCACGTCTCCAACGTGCTGGGTACGGTGAACCCGGTGCGCGAGCTGGCGAAGGAATGCCGCAGGCGCGGCATCCCGCTGTTCGTGGACGGCTCGCAGGCGATGCCGCACCGCCCGGTGGACGTGCAGGCGCTGGGCTGCGACTTCTATGCGCTCACCGGCCACAAGATGCTGGCGCCCACCGGCACCGGCGCGCTGTGGGCGCGCAAGGAACACCTGGACGCGATGCCGCCGTTCTTCGGCGGCGGCGAGATGATCCGCGAGGTGAAGTTCTCCGGCACCAGCTTCGCCGAGCCGCCGCACCGCTTCGAGGCGGGCACGCCGAACATCGCCGGTTTCGCCGGCGTGGCGGCCGCGATCGACTATGTCGAGTCGCTGGGCTTCGAGGCGATCCGCGCCCACGAGCGTGCCTTGCTCGACCATGCCACCGCGCGGTTGCGCGAGATTCCCGGCCTGCGCATCTTCGGCGAGGCGCAGGAGAAGGAGCCGGTGATCTCGTTCCTGGTCGAGGGCGCGCAGGCCACCGACCTCGCCACCCTGCTCGACCTGGAAGGCGTGGCGGTACGCTCCGGCCATCATTGCGCGCATCCGCTGATGCAGTTCTACGGCGTGCCGGCCACGCTGCGCGCCTCGCTGGCGTTCTACAACACCCACGAGGAAGTCGACGCCTTCGTGGCGGCCTTGCTCAAGGTGCGCCGGTTGCTGCGTTGAGTCGCCGCAGCGCCGCCCCGGCGGTCCCGGGGCGCTTCCCGGGCCTTTATGCTTGGGCCCACATCCGCCACAGGGTTCCCGATGTTCGCCTCTCTGCCCGGCCTGATCCGCGTGCCGCTGGTCGTGCTGCTGCTCGTGCTCAACGTGCTGGCGCACGTGCTGCCGCTGTTCGCGCTGACCCTGCTGAAACTGCTCGTGCCGCTGGCCGGTTTTCGCCGCGCCTGCTCGCGCACCCTGGTGGCGATCGCCGAAAGCTGGATAGCCGTCAACAACGCGCTGTTCGATCTGTTCACGCGCATCCGCTGGCAGGTGGACGGCCTGGACGGCCTGCACCGCGACGCGAATTACCTGGTGCTGGCGAACCACCAGAGCTGGGTGGACATCCCGGTGCTGCAGAAGCTGCTGAACCGGCGCATCCCGTTCCTGCGCTTCTTCCTGAAGAGCCAGCTGATCTGGGTGCCGTTGATGGGGCCGGCGTGGTGGGCGCTGGATTTCCCGTTCATGAAGCGCTACTCGCGGGAAACCCTGGCGAGGCATCCCGAACGGCAGGGCAAGGACCGCGAGGCCACCCGCCGTGCCTGCGCGAAGTTCCGCCAGCTGCCGGTGTCGGTGATGAATTTCGTGGAGGGCACGCGTTTCACGCCGGCCAAGCACGATGCGCAAGGTTCGCCCTACCGGCACCTGCTGCGGCCGCGCGCCGGCGGGGTGGCCTTCGTGCTGGACGCGATGGGCGACGGCCTGCAGGCGATCCTCGAGGTCGCCATCGTCTACCCCGGTGGCCCGTGCAGCCTGTCCGACCTGATCGGCGGCCGGCTGCGCGAGGTGCGGGTGAGCCTGCGCCAGCGTCCGATCGAGCCGGGCCTGCGCGGCGACTACGAGGGCGACGAGGCGTTCCGCCAGCGTTTCCAGGCGTGGATCAACGCCCTGTGGCGAGAGCAGGATGCGCGGGTCGGGCGGCTGCTGGAATAATCGTGCCGATGCCGCGCGCGCGACTGAATACCGCGTGAGGCGGCGAAACCACGCCATACCCGCCGTCGGGCGGGGCGCTGTAAGCTTGCATGGGCGGTGATGCCGCCGTGAAAGGCAGCCATGGAACTGCCGCGGAACCGGTCGAAGGGGTGGAGGATGACGCTGGATCGACGCCAAGCAAACCGGATACGAGCGAGGCTTGCCCATGGGTGAGACGATGCGCCCGAGCGAGGCCCATGGCCACGGCGTGCTGCAGGCCATTGCGCGGATGTCGGCCACGCGGGCGAACTACTGGGTCGGCCAGGCCGCCGATTTCGTGGTCAGCTTCGCCCTGCTCGGCGCGGCGTTCTGGGTCGACCACAGCCGTCCGCTGCAGGCCGCGCTGCTGCTGCTGCTGGGCCTGTTCATCTTCAGCTTCATCGAATATGCCTTCCACCGCTGGCTGTTCCACGGGCCGGTGCCGCTGTTCGAGCAAGGCCACACCTTGCATCACGAAAAGCCGCTGGGCTTCGACTCGCTGCCGTTTTTCTTCCCGCCGGCGGTGGTGTTGCTGCTCGCGGCGATGCTGGCCCTGCTGCTGCCCCTGGCGGTCGCGCTGCTGCTTTCCGGCGCCATCGCGCTGGGCTATGCGCTGTACGGCTTCAGCCACCTGATCATCCACCGCCGCCGTTTCAGCCACCCGCTGGCGCGCAAGTGGGCGGCGGTGCACCACGTGCACCACCACCATCCCGACAAGAACTACGGTGTCACTTCGCCGCTGTGGGATTTCCTGCTGGGCACGTGGTACGTGTCCAAGAGCAAGGTGCGGCTGTAGTAGCGCGGCCTGTGCGCGCTCGGGCTTTTCGCGAACGACCTGGTCGCGTCCCGGATGCGCCCCGGCATGCGGTGGCTTAGCCCGGCGGCAGGCCGCGCAGTTCCGCGCCGTCGCCATCCACGCGCAATACCGAGCCCTGCTCGTACCAGTCGCCGAGCACGATGCGCTCGGCGGTGTGGCCGTCGAGCTCGAAGCGATGGATCGCGGGGCGATGGGTGTGGCCGTGGATCAGCCGCGTCGTGCCGGCCTCGCGCATGGCGTCCGCCACCGCGTCGGCATTGACGTCCATGATGGCTTCCATCGTGCTGCCGGTGTGGGCGCGGCTTTCGGCGCGTGACTTTGCGGCGAAGGCCCGGCGCGCCTCCAGCGGCATGGCGAGGATCTGCGCCTGCCACTCCGGCGTGCGCACCTGCTTGCGCACCGCCTGGTAGGCCAGGTCGTCGGTGCACAGCACGTCGCCGTGCATCAGCAGGGTGGGGCGGCCGTACAGCGTGTGCACGGTGCCGTCCTGCAGCAGTTCGAAGCCGGCGCGGCGGGCGTAGTCCTCGCCGAGCAGGAAGTCGCGGTTGCCGGCCATGAAGTACACCGGCACGCCGGCCGCGCGCACGGCGCGGGTGGCGGCGGCGATGCGTCGCGGCAGTTCCGCGTCGTCGTCGTCGCCGATCCAGGCCTCGACCAGGTCGCCGAGGATGTACAGCGCGTCGGCGCGGCGCACTTCGTCGCTGGCCAGGTAGCGCTCGAACAGTGCGGTGATCCCGGGCCGGCTGTCGTCCAGGTGCAGGTCGGCAATGAACAGCGTGCCCATCGGCGCCTCAGCCGCCGTGCGCGGGCTTGCGGGCGCCGCGCTTCGCCGGCTTGGGCGCGGCGGCTTCGGCAGGCGCGGCCGCGCTGGCCGCCGCGGCAGGCGCGGCTTCGCCGAGCACCTGGGCGCTTTCGATCACCACCAGCGGATTGGGTACGTCGGCGGCGAACGGGCCGATGCCGCGGGTGGGCAGGGCGGCGATCTTGTCCACCACGTCCATGCCCTTGACCACCTTGCCGAACACGGCAAAGCCCCAGGTGAGGCCGCTCTGGTTGCCCACGAAATCGAGCCGGCGGTTGTCCACCAGGTTGAAGAAGAACTGCGAGGTGCCGGAGTTCGGATCGGCGCCGCGCGCCACCGCCACGGTGCCGCGCAGGTTGGACAGCCCGTTGTCCGCCTCGCTGGCAATGGCGGGGCGGGTGCGCTTGGGCTGCAGCTCGCGCGTGTACAGGCCGCCCTGCACCAGGTAGCCGGGAATCGCGCGGTGGAACACCGTGCCGGCGTAGAAACCCTCGCGCACGTATTGCAGGAAGTTCGCCACGCTCTTCGGCGCCTTGTCCGGGTACAGCTCCAGCGTGATGTCGCCCTGCGAGGTGTGCAGCACCACTTCGGGACTGGCCGTGGCCGCCGGCTTGGCGTCCTGGGCCTGTAGCGCGGGCGCGAGCAGGGCGGCGGACAGGAGCAGCAGGGCGAGCTTGAACTTGGGCATGGCGTCACGCAGTCCGGGGTATCCGCGCATGATACGCGGCCAGCCGCGCGTGCGCGTCCCCCGAAGTTCAGCTCTCATTGAAGAGTGCGGCCATGGATGGCCGCGGGTGGCGCGAGGGCGGAGCGGGAGCCTGAAGCTTGCAGCCACGCGCCATGCCACGGCGCTCCCGGACGAATGCACGGGCACACCATCAGGTCGCGGACAGCTCCAGCTCCAGGCCCAGCTCGACCATCGGCGCCTGTTCCTGCTGCAGGTCGGCCTCGCTGAGCGGATGCTGTTCCAGCCACGTGGCCGGCAGTCCCAGGCGCAGCCGCTGGCGGGTGGCGGCGAGCTTCATGGCCGGCAGCGATTCGGCGCGACGGCCACGGCGGAACAGCACCGCGAGGCGCAGCAGCGCCGTGGTGTAGCGGGCCAGCTGGCGGTAGCGCTGCGGCAAGGTGGCGATCACCGCCTTGTCCGGCTTGCGCCGGTGCAGCTCGACCACGGCGGCGAGCAGCTGCTGCTCCTGCCGCGAGAAACCGGCGAGGTCGGCGTGGCGCAGGATGTAGGCGCCGTGGTGATGGTGCTGGCTGTGCGCGATGGCGAGGCCGATCTCGTGCACGCGCGCGGCCCAGGACAGCCATTCGCGCGCCTCGCCGTCCAGCTTCCAGGCCTTCGCCACCTGGTCGAACAGCTGCAGCGCGGTGGACTCCACGCGCCGCGCCTGCGCGCGGTCCACGCCGTAGCGGCTGGCCAGCGCGTCGATGCTGCCGGTGCGCGGATCGCTGCCGGCGGCGCGGCCGAGCAGGTCCCACAACAGGCCTTCGCGCATCGAGCTCTCGCACACGCGCATGCGCGCGATGCCCAGCGCCTCGAACGCGGCCTCGAAGATCACCACCGCACCGGCGATCACCGGCGCGCGTTCCTCCACCAGGCCGGGCAGCTTCAGCGTGGCGATCGAGCCCTGCGCGAGGAGCGCGTCGCGCAACCCGGCCAGCGAGGCAGGGGTGATGTCGTCGTCGCTGAGCTTCATCGCCTGCACCACCGCGCCGATCGCCTTGGCGCTGCCGGAAGAGCCGTAGGCCTCCTGCCAGCCCGATTCGCGGTAGTCCTCGGCGAACTGCTGCAGCAGCACGCCGATCTCGCCGCGCGCGCGCTGCCAGCGCTTGCGGTTGAGCTTGCCGCCGGGGAAGAAGCGCAGCGTGGAGGCGATGCAACCGGCCTGCACGCTCTCGGTGTGCAGCGGCGCGAGGCCGCGGCCGATGATGAACTCGGTGCTGCCGCCGCCCACGTCCATCACCAGCCGCGGCTCGCGCGAGGCGGGCAGGTCGTGCGCGGCGCCGAGGAAGATCAGGCGGCCCTCCTCGCGACCGGACACCACCTCGATCGGATGGCCCAGCGCGGCTTCGGCGGCGCCGAGGAAGGCCTGCGGAGCGGCCAGCCGGCGCACGGTGTTGGTGGCCACCGCGCGCACCCGCTGCGAGGGCAGGCCGGCGATGCGCTGGCCGAAGCGGGCCAGGCAGTCCAGCGCGCGGGCGCGGCGATCGGCGTCCAGCGAGCCGTCGCCGCGCAGGCCGGCGGCCATGCGCACGCTGTCGCGCAGGCGGTCGATCACCCGCGGCTCGCCGTGTTCCATGCGTGCCACGATCAGGTGGAAGCTGTTCGAGCCCATGTCCACCGCGGCGAGCAGTTCGCCATCGCGGATCGGGGTCTGGTCGGCCTGGCTCAAGCGCGGGTTCCTCACAGGTGGGCACGGGTGCGCCCATGATGCCGGATCGCCACGCTCACGGGCACAACTTGTCCAGCAGCGCCTGCTGCGCGCTGTAGGGCGCATGGCGGCCCGGGGTGGCGCGGGTGTAGCGGCCAGCGGCGTCAAGCAGCCAGGCCTGGGTGTTGTCGGCGAGGCCGTTGGCGAGGGTTTCCTCGTACACGCGCGCGGCCAGTTCGGGATCGCGGATGGGGAAGGCGATCTCGATGCGCCGCATCAGGTTGCGTTCCATCCAGTCGGCGCTGGCGCAGTAGATCTCCGGCGCGCCGTCGTTGCCGAACCAGTACACGCGGCTGTGTTCGAGGAAGCGGCCGACGATGGAGCGCACGCGTATGCGTTCGGAGACGCCGGGCAGGCCGGGGCGCAGCGTGCAGGCGCCGCGCACGATCAGGTCGATCTCCACGCCGGCCTGCGAGGCGCGGTACAGCGCCTCGATCACGTGCGCCTCGTTCAGCGCGTTGAGCTTGGCCACGATGCGCGCGGGGCGGCCGGCGCGGGCCAGTTCCGTTTCGCGGGCTATGCGTTCCATCACGCCGGTGTAGAGGGTGAACGGCGAATGCAGCAGGCGCTTCAGCGCGATGCGCGGACCCAGGCCCGAGAGCTGCTGGAACACCTTGTGCAGGTCCTCGCCGATCTCCGGGTCGGCGGTCATCAGGCCGATGTCGGTGTAGGTGCGGCTGTTGATCTGGTGGTAGTTGCCGGTGGAGAGGTGGGCGTAGCGGCGCAGCGTGTCGCCCTCGCGGCGCACGATCAGCATCATCTTGGCGTGGGTCTTGTAGCCCACCACGCCGTACACCACCTGCACGCCGGCCTCCTGCAGGCGGGTGGCGAGGCGGATGTTGGCCTCCTCGTCGAAGCGCGCGCGCAATTCGACCACCACGGTGACGTCCTTGCCGTGGCGCGCGGCCTCCACCAGCAGGTCCACCAGCGGGGTGTCCTCGCCGGCGCGGTACAGGGTCTGCTTGATCGCCAGCACGTTCGGATCGGTGCTGGCCTGGCGCAGCAGGTCCACCACCGCGGCGAAGCTCTGGTAGGGGTGGTGCAGCAGCACGTCGCGCTGGGCGATGTGCTCGAACTTGTCGCGGCTCGTCTCCAGCCCGGCCGGCAGCTGCGGGGTGAAGCGCGGGTATTTCAGCTCGGGGCGGTCCAGCCAGTCGCAGATCAGCCCGGCACGGATGATGTTGACCGGGCCGTCGCAGCGGTAGACATCGGCTTCCTCGAGCTGGAAGTTCTGCGTCAGCATCGCGGTGATCGCCTGCGGGCAGTCGTCGGCGATCTCCAGCCGCACCGGCCGCGCGTAGCCGCGCCCCACCAGCTCCTCGCTGAGCGCGCGGGCGAGGTTGTCCACCTCCGCCTCCTCCACCATCAGCTCGCTGTTGCGGGTGACGCGGAACTGGTAGGAGCCGACCACCTTGAAGCCGGGGAACATCAGGTCGACGAAGGCATGCAGCAGCTCGGCGAGGAACACGAAATGGTCGCCCTCGCCGCACACCTCGGCGGGCAGGCGGATGATCCGCGGCAGCGAGCGCGGCGCGCGCACCAGCGCCATGTGGCCCTCGTGGCCGAACGCGTCGCGGCCCTTCAGCACCACCGCGATGTTCAGCGTCTTGTTGAGGATGCGCGGGAACGGATGCGCCGGGTCCAGCCCCAGCGGCGACAGCACCGGCAGCACCTCGTGTTCGAAATAGCCCTGCAGCCAGCGCCGCTGGCGCGGGCTCCACTGCTTGCGGGTGAGGATGTGGATGCGTTCGGCGTCCAGCTGCGGGCGGAGTTCCTGCTGCCAGGTCTGGTATTGCCCGGCGACCAGCTCCAGCACGCGGCTGCGGATGCGCGCCAGCAGTTCCGGCGGCGTCAGGCCGTCCGGCCCGGGCGCGGCGGAACCGTAGGCATGGTGGTGCTTGAGCATCGCCACGCGCACCTCGAAGAACTCGTCGAGGTTGTTCGCCACGATGCTGAGGAAGCGCAGCCGTTCCAGCAGCGGCACCGTGGTGTCGCGCGCCATCGCCAGCACGCGGAAGTTGAATTCCAGCGCGGCCAGCTCGCGGCTGAGGAAGAGCTCGGGAGCGGCGAGGTCGATGGGCGTGGGCATGGGGGTGTCGGTACGGCGCATGCCCGCATTCTGGCGCATTTCCGGCCGCGGCAATGTGACTCGCGCCGGGCGGCACTCACGCCATGCGGCGGCGCAGGGCCGGCTGCCTGCACGGCTTGCCGCGAAGCGTCATCCGGTATGGCACGGCCGGCGGCACCTCACGCGTCGCGTGCGGGGCCGCACGCCACGTACTCGCGGCGCAGGCCGTAGCCGAACAGCCGCGCGGGCACGTGCCGCACCGCGCGGAAGCCCAGCAGCCAGCGCAGCAGGGCCGGCACGCGCGGCGGTTCGCCGCGCTGCTCCAGCACGCTGGAGATCAGCCGTCGCTGCATCAGCATCTGCACGCGCTGCACCACCCGCACCGGGAACTCGCGTCGTTGCTGCACCTGCGCCAGCAGCGTCTCGTCGATGGGGGCGCCGGCACGCAGCGGCCCGGCCAGCCGGTTCGCCGCCGCCACCGCGTCCTGGATCGCCAGGTTGATGCCGACGCCGCCGATCGGCGACATCGCGTGCGCGGCGTCGCCGAGCAGCAGCAGGCCCGGCAGGTGCCAGCGCGGCAGGCGGTCGATCTTCACGGTGAGCGTGCTGACCGCGTCCCAGCCGGCGATGGCGTCCTTGCGGTCGGCGAGGAAGGCGGCCAGTTCCGCCACGCCGTCGCGCAGCACCTGCACCGGCTGCGCGCGCAGCGCGGCGTCGCTGCCCTTGGGCACCAGGTAGGCCACCTGCCAGTAGTCGTCGCGGTTCAGCAGCACCATCATGTGGCCGCGGTCGACGATGCCGAAGGTGTCCTGCGGATCGCTGTCCTTGCGCGGCAGGCGGAACCACAGCACGTCCATCGGCGCGCCGTAGTCGCGTGCCACGAGGCCCGCCGCCTCGCGCAGGGTGGAATGGCGGCCGTCGCAGGCCACCACCAGGTCGGCGCGCAGGTCGTAGGCGTCGTCCGGTCCGTTCACCCGCACGCCTGCGACCCGTCCTTGCTCGCGCAGCAGATCGGTCGCGCAATGCCGCATGCGCAGGTCGAACGAGGGATGGCGTTGCCCCTCCCGTGCCAGCAGGTCGAGGAAGTTCCACTGCGGCACCAGGGCCAGGTAGCCGTAGGGATGCAGGCCGCGGAAGTCCACGATGGGTTGCGGCCGGCCGCCGACGATCGCATCCAGGTGTTCCACGCGGTGTTGCGGCAACGCGTCGAATCCGGCGCGCAGTCCCAGCTCGTCGAGGATCGCCAGCGTGGACGGGTGCACCGTGTCGCCGCGGAAATCGCGCAGGAAGTCGCCGTGCTTTTCCAGCACCGTCACCGCCGCGCCGGCACGCGCCAGCAGCAGCCCGAGCATCATGCCGGCGGGACCGCCGCCGACCACGCAGCAACGCGTTTGCGACAGGCCTTCGGACATCGGGCGACTCCTGCTCGGACGGGATGGCGCCATCGCGAATGGCGATTTTCCATTCTCGAAGGGTTCTTGCCGCGGCGTCCAGTGTCCGTGTCGATGGCAGAAACGAGGTCGGGATTCACCGGGTCCGGAGGATCCGGCGGGGCGCCACGTCAATGGTCGACCCAGGCCATTTCAGGTTTCGCCAAACCGGTCGTCCACCGAAGGCAGGCGTTCCGGTCCGAAGTGGCAGGCGAAGGTGGAGCCGCGGCCCGGTTCGCTTTCGATGCTCAGCCGCGCCTGGTGCAGGTTCAGCACGTGCTTGACGATGGACAGGCCCAGTCCGGTGCCGCCGGTGCCGCGCGAGCGGCTGGAGGAAACGCGGTAGAAGCGTTCGGTGAGCCGGGCGAGGTGGCTGGCGGGGATGCCGTAGCCGCTGTCGCTGACCGAGTACACCGCGCCGTCCGCGCTGCGCCGCCAGCGGATCGTGATGCTGCCGCCGGCGGGGGTGTAGCGCACCGCGTTGCTGACCAGGTTGGACAGCGCGCTGTGCAGGTCCTTGGGCGAGCCGAGCAGGTCGAGGCCGGCCTCGGCCTCCACCGCGATGGTGTGGCGGCCCTGGCTGAGCGCCTCGGCTTCCTTGCGCAGGGTGGCCAGCAGCGGTGCCATCGGCACGCGCTCGTCTTCGACGTGGTGCTGGGTCTCCAGCCGCGACAAGGTGAGCAGGTCCTCCACGATCTGGCCCATGCGCCGCGACTGCGCGCGCATTTCCCCCAGCACCGGTGCCAGCGCGGGCACGTCCTCGGGGTCGATCAGCTCGAGGTAGCCGTGGATCACGGTGAGCGGCGTGCGCAGCTCGTGCGAGACGTTGGCCACGAAGTCCCGGCGCATCTGCTCCAGCCGGGTGACGTGGCTGGTGTCGCGCGCCAGCAGCACCTGCTGGCGGCGGCCGAACGGCAGCAGGCTCACGCTGATCTGGCTGTCGGGCTTGCCGGGCGCGATGGTGTCGTGCAGCGGTTCGCGCTCGCCGCCCTGCTGCAGCCAGCCGGCCAGTTCGGAGGCCTGCAGCCGCTGCCGCAGCAGCGCGCCGCGGTCCTGCGGCAGGCGCAGGCCGAGCAGGGTCTCGGCGGCGTGGTTGCACCAGCGCACGTGCTGTTCCTGGTCGAGCAGGACCACGGCGTCGGGCAACTGGCTGGCGGTACGGCGCAGGTCGCGCAGGTTGGAAGCGAGGCGGCGGGTGCGCATCAGGAGACGGTCATGGCGTGGCGTGGCGGCCGTGGCGGGCGGCGGCATGATGGATCGCGTCACATGACCGAATCGGGTCAGCAGCAAGACGATTTCCGCCACGGCGACGATGGCCACGCCCGATGCGACGCGGCCGCCGGCCAGCCAGCCCAGCAGCGCGCCGGCGAGCAGACCCGCGGCCAGCGCCACAGGGAGTGCCCAGGCGCGGTGCGCGGGAGTCGTCGGGTCTTGCGTCCGGGAGGGTGGCATGGCGGCCAGCATCGGCAAAAGCCCGGGCCGCCGCAAGCAGGTCAGACGCTGGCCGAGAAGCGGTAGCCGCTGCCGCGCACCGTCTGCACCATGTCATGCAATTGCCATGGTTCCAGCGTCTTGCGCAGGCGGCGGATGTGCACGTCCACGGTGCGCTCCTCCACGTAGACGCTGCCGCCCCACACGTGGTCGAGCAGCTGCGCGCGCGAGTACACGCGCTCGGGGTGGGTCATGAAGAAGTGCAGCAGGCGGTATTCGGTGGGGCCGATGGTCACCGGCTCCTCGCCGGCGAACACGCGGTGCGCGGGGCCGTCGATGCGCAGCCGGCCCAGCTCCACCACGCCGGAGCCGTCGTCGCCGTGGCTGCGTCGCAGCACCGCCTTGATCCGCGCGAGCAGCTCGCGGGTGGAGAACGGCTTGACCACGTAGTCGTCCACGCCGGCCTCGAGGCCGTTGACGCGGTCCATCTCCTCGCCGCGCGCGGTGAGCATGATGATCGGGATCTCCCGGCTCAGCTCCTCCTTGCGCAGGCGGCGCGCCAGTTCCAGCCCGCTCATGCCCGGCAGCATCCAGTCCAGCAGGATCAGGTCGGGCACCTGCTCGGAGATGGCCAGCTGGGCGGCGCGGGCGTCGGCGGCCTGCATCGCCTCCATGTCGGCCTTGCGCAGGGCGAACGCGATCATCTCGCGGATCGAGGTTTCATCTTCGACGATCAGGATGCGCTTGTGCACGCGGGCAAGGTCCGTGGCCTGTGACCGGGATATTGCAATGCAGAAATGTTACGCGGCGATGACATGGATTGCTTGTGTGGGTTGTTTGTGCGCTTGTCCGTGAGCAGTTACATACCTGTGCACTCGTCCATGAGTGCAGAATCAAACGGGCAGCCATCCATGGCCGCATTGCTCATAAAAGCGGCTACTCATGGCCGCACTTGCTGTACTTATGCGCTCATCCTTGAGCGCAAGAGTCAAGAAGCGGCCGTCCATGGCCGCACTTTTCAGTAAGAACCGCCTGTATCCAGGCCGAAACACAGTCGTCCGGCGCAATGCCCGTCCTGCAGCTGCTGCGAATCGTCGCGGGTGGCGGGGTTGTCCGGCGTGCCGATCTTGCGCTTGCGCAGCTCCAGCACCAGCGGGGTGAGTTCGGCGATGCGCGCCTGGATGCGCGCGCGGGCGTAGTAGCTGAGGTCGGCGCGCTGGAGCAGGCGCTTCAGCTGCTCCATCGCGTCGAACGGACGGCCGGAGTAGTAGCTGGCGTCGGCCCAGGCCTCGCCGGCGCGTTCACCGTCGCCGGCCTTGTCGCTGGCGCGGGCGTAGGCGGTGTAGATCTCGGGCTGGTCGCTGTTTTCCAGCAGCGGGCGCAGCAGGTCCGCCGCGGTGGCGACCTGCTGCTTGTCGCCGCCGTCGGTGAGCGCAGTGGCGTAGGCCAGCGCCACCGCGCGGTTGCGCGGCGACTGCTGGTTGAGGTCGCGGTACAGCGCCAGCGCGGCGTCCCGCTGGCCGGCCTGCAGCTCGGCGTCGGCCAGCGCCAGGTTGAGGATCAGGCTGTCCCTGTGCGCCTTGAGCAGCGGCTGCAGCTGTGTCATCGCCTGCGCGCCGCGGTCGCTGCGGGTGAGCGCCAGCGCGTAGCCGTAGCGGTTCGCCGGGATGTCGAATCCGGGCCGGTCCTTGAGGTTGGTACCGTACCAGGTGGCCAGCCGGAGGGCGTTGCCGGCCAGCACGCGCACCCGTTCGCGCATCAACGCGTAGGTGCCGAGGTCGTCCGGGGCGGGAGCGTCCCTGTCGAGGCGGATCGGTTCGCGCACGAACGGCATCGGCGCGGTGATCTGTTCCCACTGGCCCTTGAGCAGGGTGTCGCCGGAGGGGCGCAGCTTCTGCGCGGCGATCAGCGCGCCGGCACGCGCCCTGGCGTCGGCGATGCGGTCGCTGGTGACCGGGTGGTCCTGCAGGAACGAGGGCGCCTCGCCGCCGGCGCCGGCGCTCATCACGTCCTCCATGTGTCCGAAGAACGCGGCCATCGCGTTCGGATCGAAGCCGGCGTTGGCGAGGGTCTGGATGCCGGCGCGGTCGGCCTCGATCTCGTCCTTGCGGGTGAAGTTGATCGACTTCTGCATGAGCAGGCCCTGGCCGCCGGCGAGCACCGCCATCGGCGCGTCGCCGGCGCTGCGGCCGGCGGTGCCGGCGGCGATCGCGCCCAGCAGCACCAGCGCCATCAACGGCGCGTCCTTCTTCGAGGCCTCGAACGCGCGTTGCAGGTGGTTCTGGGTGATGTGGCCGATCTCGTGGGCGATCACGCCGGCCAGCTCGCTCTCGTTGCGGGTGATGGTGATCAGGCCCGAGTTCACCGCGATGTAGCCGCCCGGCGCGGCGAAGGCGTTGATCTCGTCGTCCTTGACGATGAAGAACGCGAAGTGGTCGCGCGGCTTGGCGCAGGCGGCGACCAGGCGGAAGCCGAGGTCGTTGATGTAGTCGTCCAGCAGCGGGTCGTCCACCACCATGTCCAGCGCGCGCATCTGGCGCAGCATCGCCGCACCGTAGTCCTGCGCCTCCTGCGGCGAGATCAGCGCGTTCGCCGAGCTGCCGAGGTCGGGCAGGCGCACGTTGTCCTGTGCCCCGGCGGCGAAGGCGAGGCCGGCGAGGACCAGGGTGGTCAGCAGGCGCGTGGCGGGGCGTCGTGGTGCCATGGACATGAGTTGGGGGACAATATGGGGTATGACCGTCGCCGGCAGGTGCAGTTCAGCGCCTGCCGGCTTGTTTTTGCAAGCATCCGCCGCCATCTGGGCGGCAGATGTCCGTGGAGCCCGGCAATGCCCAAGATCGAAGTCTATTCCACCGCGGTCTGTCCGTACTGCGTGGCGGCGAAGAACCTGCTCAAGGCCAAGGGCCTGAGCTGGGAAGACATCCGCGTGGATACCGATCCCGCGCAGCGCGACGCCATGCTGGCGCGCAGCGGCGGCCGCCGCACGGTGCCGCAGATCTTCGTCAACGACCAGCTGGTGGGCGGCTACGACGACCTGGTGGCCGCCGATCGCAGCGGCAAGCTGGCCCAGCTGCTGGGCGAAGCCGCATGAGCGGCGGCCAGGACGACGGCAACCGCGGCGAAAAGGACCGCGTGGCCGAGTTCACCGCGTTCCGCCAGCGCATGAACGAGCGCATCCTGGCCGAGGACAGCCAGGTGGTGCGGCGCTTCTTCGCGCTGGACACGCAGACCTACAAGCCCGGCGCGCTGGACGTGAAGACCAAGGAACTGCTGGGCCTGGTCGCCTCGATGGTGCTGCGCTGCGACGACTGCATCAGTTACCACGTGGCGCAATGCAGGGAGGCCGGCGTCACGCGCGAGGAGTTCTTCGAGACCTTCAGCGTGGGCCTGGTGGTGGGCGGCTCCATCGTGATCCCGCACCTGCGCCGCGCGGTGGATTTCCTGGATCGCCTGGAAGCGGGCGAGGCCGGTTCGTCCGGCAGCTGCGCCGACCACGCCTGACGGAGTGCTCCCTCTCCCCCAGGGTGAGAGAGGAGAGAGCCTGGCATGCGAGTTCCCGCAACGCTCCGTGCGAGGATTTTCAACGTCTTGCGGGCGCTCCCGCCTGTTCGCTCCCGTACGGATGGGCGATAATTGCGGGCTTGTCGATCCTTGTGCCCCTTCCCGCGGCAGCGGTCGATGGTTTCATTCCCCAATGGAGTTTCCCCATGAGCAAGACCATCGCGGTGATCCCGGGCGACGGCATCGGCCCGGAGATCATGACCGCCACGCTGCGCGTGCTCGACGCGCTGGACTGCGGCCTTTCCTATGATTTCGCCGACGCCGGCATGGTGGCGCTGGAGAAGCATGGCGACCTGCTGCCCAAGGCCACGCTGGACAAGATCGCCGAACACAAGGTGGCGCTGAAGGGCCCGCTGACCACGCCGATCGGCGGCGGCTTCACCTCGATCAACGTCACCCTGCGCCGCCACTTCGACCTGTACGCCAACGTGCGCCCGGCGATCAGCTTCCCCGGCACCAGGGCGCGCTTCGACAACATCGACATCATCACGGTGCGCGAGAACACCGAGGGCGCGTACCTCGCCGAAGGCCAGTCTCTGTCCGAGGACGGCCAGACCGCGATCTCGATGATCCGCAACACGCGCAAGGGCAGCGAGCGCATCGTGCGCTACGCCTTCGAGCTGGCGGTGAAGAAGGGCCGCAAGAAGGTCACGGCCGTGCACAAGGCGAACATCATCAAGACCGCCTCGGGCCTGTTCCTCAACGTGGCGCGCGAAGTGGCGAAGGAATACCCGCAGATCGAGTTCAACGAGATGATCGTGGACAACACCTGCATGCAGCTGGTGATGAAGCCCGAGCAGTTCGACGTGATCGTCACCACCAACCTGTTCGGCGACATCCTCTCCGACCTCTGCGCCGGCCTGGTCGGCGGCCTGGGCCTGGCGCCGGGCGACAACATCGGCGCGAGCGCGGCGATCTTCGAGGCGGTGCACGGCTCCGCGCCGGACATCGCCGGCAAGGGCATCGCCAACCCCTGCGCGCTGCTGCTGGCCGCGGCCGACATGCTCGACCACCTCGGCATGGTGGACAAGGGCGACAAGCTGCGCGCCGCGATCCGCGACACCATGACGCACGACCGCGACAGCGTCACGCCGGACCTCGGCGGCAAGGGCAGCACCGAGAGTTTCGGCGAGGCGATCGCGAAGCGCGTGAAGGGCTGATCCGCCCCGCGCGAAAGTCTCCGGAGGCCGCGGCATCGTCCGCGGCCTTCGCGTTTCCGGACGGCATGTTCTGCGACGGCGTGTTCTGGAACGGCGCCGCCCGTCTCGCTAGCATCGATGGTCCTGGCGGCCTCCGGCGCCTTCACCCGTCCTCGCGCGCATGACGTCCTGGGTTTTCCTCTACTTTGCCGCGGCCCTGCAGGCCGCCCTGCTCGCGCTGGCGCTGTGGCGACGGCCGGCCAACCGAGAGGCGAACCGGCTGCTCGCCCTGTGGGTGGCACTGGCCGGCCTCGACCTAGCGGTGAAGGCGGCGTACTGGCACACGCTGGCGCCGGAGTGGTTCCGTGCCTATCGCTTCGTGGCGCTGTTCCCGTTCCTCTACGGCAGCCTGTTCTACCTCTACGTGCGCACGCTGACGCAGGGGCGCGGCTTCCGCTGGCGCGACTGCGTGCACCTGCTCGGCTTCGGCGCGATGTTCGTGGCCAGCGGCTACGTGTGGACGATGGACCATGCGCGGATCGCGGCGCTGTCGGCGCGCTGGATCGCCGGCGAGCGCAACGTCGGCGTGTGGTTCGACGGGCCGCTGTTCGTCTACAGCCTGTCCTACGTGGCGGCGGCGCTGGTGCGCGTTCACCGCCACCGGCGCGGGTTGCGCGAGCGGCGCTCGGACGCCGACCGCCATGCGTTGCGCTGGATCGACGTGCTGGCGCTGTGCCAGATCGTGATCTGGATCGTCGCCATCGTGCAGGCGGTGGTGTGGATGCCGGTGATCAACTACATGCTGCTGTTCGGCCTGGTGGCGGCCTGGGTGTGCGTGGTGGGCTGGTTCAGCCTGAACCAGGCGCCGGTGGTGGTCGAACCCGATCCGCCGCCCGCGCCGGCATCCGAACGCCTGGAAGTCGCGCCCGACGACGCCCGTTCCGATGCCGTGCAGGCCCGCCTCGCGGAGCTGATGGGCGGCGCCGCGCCGCTGTACCTGGAGCCGGCGCTGACCATCGGCCAGGTGGCGAAGCGCAGCGGCTATCCCGAGTACCTGGTGTCGGCGGTGATCAACCGCCGCTTCGGCGGCACGTTCTGGGACTACATCAACCGGCTGCGCGTGGAAGCGGCGCGCGAGCGCCTGGCCGACGCCGGCGACACGCGCAGCATCCTCGACATCGCCTACGCCTGCGGCTTCACCTCCAAGTCCACCTTCAATGCCGCCTTCAAGCGGCAGGTGGGCGACACGCCCAGCGCCTACCGCAAGGCGGCGCAGCCGCTCACGGCGGTGGCTGGCGGTGCAGGGCGGCGATGATCGCGGCCACCAGGTCGCCGGTGTCGTCGCCGTAGTCCAGCGAGATGCCCATGCGCACCACCACCAGTTGCTCGGACGGCACGATCACCACGTACTGCCCGAACGCGCCGCGCGCGTAGTACATGTCCTTCGGCAGCTGCGGCATGCCCCAGGACGCGTTCCACACCGGCACCCGGGTGTCGTTCCTGACGTTCAGCCAGAAGCCCGCGCCGTAGCCGGTGTCCAGTGTCTGCGAGTGGCTGTAGGCCACCCAGCCCGCGGGCAGGATGCGCTGGCCGCCGACCACGCCGTCGTCGAGGTAGAGCTGGCCGAAGCGGGCGAAGTCGCGCGCCGTGCCGTAGCTGCCGCTCGCGCCGACCAGGGTGCCGTCGGCGTCGGTCTGGATCACCGTGTGCGCCATGCCCAGCGGCGCGAACAGCTCGCGCCGCGCGAAGCGCTCGGCGTCCGCGGCGCTGCCGCCGGTGGCATCCGTGACCATGCGGCCGAGCAGCACGTAGCCCAGGTTGCTGTAGCCCCACGCGGTGCCGGGCGCGTGGGCCAGCGGCATCCGCGCCGCGTATCCGGCCATGTCGCGTTCCAGGAAGGTCATGCGGGTCAGCGGGTTCAGCGCGCCATCGGTCTCGTCGAACGGCAGGCCGCTGTCCATGCGCAGCAACTGGTCGATGGTGATCGCATGGCGGGGGTCGCCGGGCGACCGCCATCCGGCGACCGGTGCAGGCTGTTGCCGCCGCAGCCTGTCTTCGCGCACCAGGATGCCGATCAGCGCGCTGGTCAGCGACTTGGTCAGCGAATGCGCCCAGATCGGCGTGTCCGGCCCGTAGCCTGGTGCGTAGCGCTCGGCGATGAGCCGGCCGTCGTGCAGCACCACCACGGCCTTGGTGTTGCGCGGATGCGCGGGGTCGGGTTCGGCGAAGGCGCGGTCCAGCGCGCGGCGGATCGCGGGGTCGTTCGGGGCGACCGGACGGCCCGGGAACGGGCTGGCGATGGGGGAGGGCGTGAAGCCGGCAGCCTCGGGCGCCGGGCCATCATCGTGCAGCAGCAGGCAACCCAGTCCCGGGCGGAACACGGCGCGTGCGCCGAAACCCCCGAGCACGCTGGCGTGCACTTCGTCGTGCGCGCGGTCCACCTGCCAGCGGACCGCCCAGCCGATGCCGCGCATCAGCGGCGCATGCTGCTCGCGGAACACGCGGCCGGGATCGACGCGGCTGACGAACACCGCGTCGCACAGTCCCTGGCTGACCGAGCCGGTGGCGACGAGCAGCAAGGGCCTGCCCGCCGTGCACAGCCAGGCCGTGCCGGCGAGCATGCTGGCCAGCAGCAGGCCCAGGACGATTTTCAGGATGCGTGCAGTCATCGGATGCTTCCTTCGCTTCACGATTGCGCCGCCGAGGCGGCAGGGGATGGGTGTTGCCGGATGGCGCGCCTGCGCAGCAGGACTTCGCACACGGCCAGGTTGATCGGCCAGCAGGCCCAGGTCGCGAAGACGTAGACCGGCAGGAACGGCAGGTGGAGCGCCGTGCCGAGGGCCAGGATCAACCGCAGCGTCACCGCGGTGAAGCTGAGCGCGGCGGTACGGCACATCCAGCGGCGATGGCCGGCGACGTCGCCGGCCACGATGTGGCGGATGCCCTTGCCCATGCAGAACAGCCAGGCCAGGGCCAGGGTTGCCAGGGCCAGTCCGCTGGCCGCGCCGCCTTGCGTGTGCCGGGCCATCGACAGGGCGGCGAGGGCCGCCACCAGGATGCCGCTGGCGGCGAGCCAGCCACTCAGCCGGTGCAGGCGGGGCGCGAGCCGGCGCACGGTGGCGCCCAGCTGCAGCGGAGTCAGCAGCAACGCGAGTCCGGCGCCGAAGAAATGCGCCGGCACGTCCAGCCCGGACACGGCGAACTGGGCGGCGAAGCGGTTGTACGGCGAGTGCTCGCGATAGAGATAGGCGAACGCATACGCGGCGACCGCGATCGAGAGCACGGTGAACGTCAGGATGGCGATGCAGCGCAGGAGCCTGACGGATCGATCGCGCATGGGATGGTCCCGTTCGTCGGAAGGAGCAGTCAGCATGCGGCGATGGACATCCAGCCTCGTCCGGGACGGCGGAACCGTACGGCAGCCCGCGGCGCGCAGGTGCGATCCGGCCGGTTCGGACGTATCCGGTGCAAGCGGGAGACCGGGACAGCCTCTAAGATGCGCGCTGCGCCGTTGGCGTTGCTTGCCGGTCGAAGGGAGAGTGCATGAGGGCGAAGGAATGGCTGTCGGGTCTGCGCGGCGGGCGGGATCGTCCGGTCTCGCGTCGCATTGCCACTGTCGCCGATGGCCTGGCCGGCGGCCGCGACAACTTCCTGCTGTTGCGGCTGCTGGCGGCGAGCCTGGTGATCTACGGCCACGCGCCTGCCATCACCGGTGGCCGGGGCTGGCCGGATGTCTTCGTCTGGCTGGGCTGGGGCAGCTACTCCGGCGACCTGGCGGTGGACGTGTTCTTCGTGGTCAGCGGCTTCATGATCGCCGGCAGCTACCTGCGCCGGCAGCACCTGGCGGATTTCCTGTGGGCGCGGCTGCTGCGCATCTATCCCGCCTACATCGTGTGCCTGCTGGGCACGGCCTTCGTGCTGGGCGCCGCGTGCACCAGCCTGCCGCTGCATGACTACTACGGCAGCCACGAGGTGGTGCGCTACGTGTCGAAGAACGTCCAGCTCGGCAAGGGGCTGTCGTGGGAACTGCCGGGCGTGTTCACCGGCAACCCGAAGCTGGCGTTCGTCAACGGCTCGATCTGGACGCTGCCGGCCGAGGTGCGCATGTATCTCTGGGTGGCGCTGGCGGGCGTGTTGGGCATCCTGTCCCGCCGCTGGTGCTGCACCTGCTGCTGGCGGCCCTGTTCGTCTGCGGACTGCTGGCGCCGGCGCACGTGCCGCTGGTGCCGCTGGCCTCGTTCCTGCGGCTGGCCGGCTGCTTCGCGCTGGGCGTGTTCTGCTGCGTCAACCGCGAGCGCATCCCGGCAGGCTGGTGGTGCGCGGCTGCACTGGCTGCGCTGGCCTGGCTGCTGCGCGCGACGCCGCTCTATCCGTTCGCCTTCGCGCTGGCGCTGACCGCCTTCGTGTTCGCGTTCGGCTATGCCTCGCCGTGGCTGGGCTGCCTGCGCTTCGGCGATTACTCGTACGGCCTGTACCTGTGGGGCTATCCGATGCAGCAGCTGGTGGCGCATCTCGCGCCGCGGCTGACCCCGGCGGGCAACATCCTGCTGGCGTGGCCGCTGGCCATGCTGCTGGCGGTGCTGTCCTGGCACCTGGTCGAGCGGCCGGCGCTGCGGCTGAAGTCCCTGCCAGGCGTGGCGCAGGCGAAGGCGTGGCTGGTGTTCGCGCGCATCCGCGCAGGCGGCTGAAGCCTGCGCGGATGCGCGCGCAACGTCAGTGCGCGGCGGGCTTGTAGTGGCCGCCTTCCGTGCGCACGGCGATGTTGAGCCGGTTCCAGGTGTTGATCAGGCCGACCAGCAGGATCAGGTCGATCACCGCGGCGTCGTCGAAGTGCTGGTGCAGCCGTTCGTAGAGCGCGTCGGAGACCGACTCGTGCGAGGGCAGCTCGGTCAGTTCCTCGGCGAAGGCCAGGGCGGCCTGCTCGCTTTCGCTGTACAGCTTGGTCTCGCGCCAGGCGGGCAGCAGGTGCAGGCGCTGCTCGGTCTCGCCGGCGGCGCGGGCGTCCTTGCTGTGCATGTCGAGGCAGAACGCGCAGCCGTTGATCTGCGAGCAGCGCATCAGCACGAGGTCGGCCAGCTTGGCGTCCAGGTGGCCGCGTGCGCGGATCTCCTCGCCGAGCTTGACCAGCGGCTGCATGGCGGCGTAGTGGCGCTGGATGGAAATGCGGGTCATGGGGAAACTCCTGTGTCTGTCGGGGATGACGGCCGGAAGGGGCCGCTCAGTGCCAGGACGCGCCAGTCGGCGGATTCGTGACCGTCGCCGCCAGCCGGGCCAGCTTGCCGGGATGGCGCAGGGCGTGGATGGCGCTGATGTGCTCGCCGTCGTCCTCGATCCAGATCGCGGTGGTCAGCGCGTCGCCGGCCCAGGCCAGCAGGGCCGGCGCCCCGTTGAGCGTGAGCAGGCTGTAGCGCAGCGGCTGCAGGCGGGTGTTGTGGGCGATCTGCAGGTACAGTCGTGCCAGTCGCTCGGCACCGTGCAGCGGGTGCAGGGTGGCGGCGACCACGCCGCCGCCGTCGCTGATGTGGATGGCGTCCTCGGCGAACAGCGCCTGCAGCGATTCCAGCGTGGGTTGTTCCATCGCCGCCACGAAGCGCTGCAGCAGGCGCTGCTGGGCGCGCGCATCCACGTTGAAGCGCGGGCGGTCCTCGCGCAAGCGGGCCCTGGCGCGATGGACGCGCTGGCGGCAGGCGTTCTCGGCGATGCCGAGGATGGCCGCCGTTTCGGCATGGCTGTAGTCGAACACCTCGTTGAGCAGGAAGGCGGCGCGCTCGTCCGGGCCCAGCCGTTCCAGCAGGGTGAGGAAGGAGAGGGTGAGGGTCTGGTCGCGCTCCAGCGCCGCCTCGGGCGTCTCGGTGCCGGCGCTTGCAGCGGGCGCGGTTTCTTCCACCAGCGGCTCGGGCAGCCATGGGCCGGGATAGTGTTCGCGCTCGGTCTTGGCGCGGCGCAGGCGGTCCAGCGCCAGGCGCGTGGTCACGGTGACCAGCCAGGCCTCCGGGTCGTCCAGCGCGTCGGTGTCCTGCGCGTGCCAGCGCAGCCAGGCATCGTGCAGGACGTCTTCGGCGTCGGCGGGCGTGCCGAGCATGCGGTAGGCCAGCCCGAACAGTCGCGGGCGGTGTTGCTGGAACAGGGCGGTTTGCGGATCCACGGCGGTTTCCTCAAGGGAATCGCGGCAAGGACGCGCGGGCGGGCCTCGGCGTTACAGCTTCAGCGGACGAACGGCCACGGCGCGCAGACGATCAGCCATGCAAGCACCAGCATGCCGAGGTATTTCAGCACGCGGAACAGCTTCGGGTGTCTCTTCTTGAACGCGCGGTTGCGTTCGCGGTTGCGCTGGTTGAGCGCGAACACGCGGTTGACGAAGCCGGTCTTCTCTTCCGGCGATTCGGTGTTCGGCGAAGCGGTGATCCTGCCCATGAAGGCCCCCACACGATGGTTGATCGCGCTCATCCAGCGCGTGCGCAGCGGGCGTTCCACGTCGGCGAACAGGATCACCCGGGTCTGGTCGGTCTTGTTCTCCACCCAGTGCACGTAGGTCTCGTCGAACACCACGTCCTTGCCGTCGCCCCAGGCGTGTTCCTCGCCGTCGACGAAGATGCGGCAGTCGCGCGAGTTCGGGGTGATCAGGCCGAGGTGGTAGCGCAGCGAGCCGGCGAACGGGTCGCGGTGCGGGTTGAGCCGGCTGTTCGGCGCCAGCGTGGCGAACATCGCCGCCTTGACGCTGGGGATGGACTTCAGCAGCGCCACGGTCTGCGGGCACAAGGCCTCGGCCGAGGCCAGCGGTTCGCCGTACCACTTCAGGTAGAAGCGCTTCCAGCCCTGCTTGAAGAAGCTGTTGAAGCTGGCGTCGTTGCCACCCTGTGCGGCGCGGATGTGGCCCTCGTCGAACAGCGACAAGGCTTCCGCGCGGATGGTCTGCCAGTTCGCCTGCAGCAGGTCGAGTTGCGGGAAGCCGCGGCGGTCGAGGATGGGGCGCGCCGGTACCGCGGAGAACGCGTACATCAGCAGGTTGTACGGCGCGAAGATCGCCGAGTGATCCACCAGCTGGCGGTCGAAGCGCAGCCGCGCCCGCCCGCGCAGGTGCACCAGCAGCACGCACAGCGCGAACAGCAGGATCAGGATCAGCAGGACGAGGCGAGGGGTCATCGGGTCGGGCGGCAAGGTGGGGCGGGGCAATGCGGCATTCTAGCGCCCGTGCCGTGAACCGCCGCAGCGCACCCGCTCAGTGCGACAACACGCGCAGGGGCGCGCCACCCGGCTGATAGCCATGTGCCAGCGCGCGCTGCACGTAGGCCACGGCACGTCGCACGGCGCCGCGAGGCGTTTGTCCCCTGGCCAGCTCGGCGGCGATCGCCGAGGCCAGCGTGCAGCCGGTGCCGTGGGCTTGCAGTTTCAATCGCGGGTGGCGCAGCTCCAGCACGCCGCGCGCGTCGAACAGGCGGTCCACCACCTCGCGGCCGCTGCCGTGGCCGCCCTTGAGCAGCACGGCCCTGGCGCCGAGCTCACGCAGCTCGTTGCCGGCGCGGGTGCAGTCTTTCGCGCTGCGGATCGGGTAGCCCAGCAGCGCCTCGGCCTCGGGCAGGTTCGGCGTGAGCACGTCGGCCAGCGGAATCAGCTCGTCCACCAGCACCGCGATGGCGCCTTCGTCGAGCAGGCGCGCGCCGCTGGTGGCGATCATCACCGGATCGACCACCAGCCATGCCGGCTTGCGCGCCGCCATCTCGCGCGCCACCAGTCGCACGATGGCCGCACCGCCCAGCATGCCGGTCTTCACCGCGGCGATCGGGAAGTCGTCGAACACCGCGGCGATCTGGCTGCGGATGTGCCTGAGCGGCACCGGATGCACCGCGGTCACGCCGCGCGTGTTCTGCGAGGTGACCGCGGCGATCGCCGACAGTCCATGCACGCCGCGGGCGTGGAAGGTCTTGAGGTCGGCCTGGATGCCCGCGCCGCCGCCGGAGTCGGAGCTGGCGATGGTGAGGGCGATGGGGGGCGTGGTGTGGGACATCGATGCCTGGTGGTTGTCGTACTGTCGGGTATGGCGGCTACTGGATGACCCGCCCTTTGGCTGTTGAAAAGCGCCTCCGGCCTTCGCTGGAATGACGGCAAGCACGAGGTGCCTGCTCATGATCGTCATTCCGGCGAAGGCCGGAATCCAGTTACAGCAGCGTTGGATAAAGATCGCACCATCCGGGGTTCCCGCTTTCGATCAGCCGAAGTTTCCAGGAGCGCTTCCATTCCTTGAGCTGCTTCTCGCGCAGGATCGCCGACTCCATGGTTTCGTGCAGCTCGTACCAGACCAGATCGTGGACGCGATAGCGCGAGGTGAAGCCTGCGACGACTTCGTTGCGATGTTGCCAGGCGCGACCGGCCAGGTTGCTGGTGACGCCGGTGTACAACGTGCCGTTCCGACGACTGGCAAGCATGTATACGCAAGGTTGCCGCCTTTCCATGGCGTGGTCTCCACTGGATGCCGGCCTGCGCCGGCATGACGATCAAGAGCGTTACAGCGCCTCGGACGCGAAATCCGCCAGCCGGGAGCGCTCGCCGCGCCGCAGGGTGACGTGCGCCGAATGCTCCCACTGCTTGAAACGATCCACCGCGTAGGTGAGGCCGGAGGTGGTTTCGGTGAGGTAGGGCGTGTCGATCTGCTCCACGTTGCCCAGGCAGACGATCTTGGTGCCGGGGCCGGCGCGGGTGATCAGGGTCTTCATCTGCTTGGGCGTGAGGTTCTGCGCCTCGTCGATGATCAGGTAGCGCGACAGGAAGGTGCGCCCGCGCATGAAGTTCAGCGAGCGGATCTTGATGCGCGAGGCGAGCAGGTCGTTGGTGGCCTGGCGGCCCCAGCTGCCGCCTTCCTCGGGGTTGGCCAGCACTTCGAGGTTGTCGGTGAGCGCGCCCATCCACGGCGTCATCTTCTCTTCCTCGGTGCCGGGCAGGAAGCCGATGTCCTCGCCCACGCTCACCGTGGCGCGGGTCATGATGATCTCGCGGTAGCGCTGCTGGTCCATCACCTGGGCCAGGCCGGCGGCCAGCGCCAGCAGGGTCTTGCCGGTGCCGGCGGTACCGAGCAGGGTGACGAAGTCGATGTCCGGATCCATCAGTGCATTCAGCGCGAAGTTCTGCTCGCGGTTGCGCGCGGCGATGCCCCAGACGTGGTGGTTGGCGTGGCTGTGGTCGTCCATCAGCGCAAGGGTGGCCTTGCCTTCGTCCAGACGCAGCACGCGCAGCTCGACGCCGCCCTCGCCGGGCAGGTACAGGCACTCGTTGGGATACCAGTCCTCGTCCTCGTGGTGGTCGAGCTTGTAGTAGGTGCGGCCGCGCTCGTTCCACGACTCGACTTCGGGATGCTTGTCCCAGAAGTCCTCGGGCAGCGCGGCCGAGCCGGTGTAGAGCAGGGCGAAGTCGTCCAACGCGCGGTCGTTCTCGTAGTCCTCCGCGTCGATGCCGTAGATCTTGGCCTTGATGCGCAGGTTGATGTCCTTGGTGACCAGGATCACCGCGCGGTCGGGGTTCTGGTCGCGCAGCTCGATCACCGCGGCGAGGATCAGGTTGTCCGCCTTGCCGTGGTTGGCGGTGGTGCGCTGCTGGAAATACAGCCGGCCCACCGCGGCGCCGCGCTTGAGGCTCACGCCCTGCGGGTTGGCCAGCTCCAGGCCGTTGCTGATGCCGTGGCCGTTGCCGCGCACGATCAGCTCGTTGAGGAAGCGGCTGACCTGGCGGCCGTTGCGCGAGACTTCCGAGCCGCCCTTCTTCTTCTCGTCCAGTTCCTCCAGCACCGTCATCGGGACGAATACGTCGTGTTCCTCGAAGCGGAACAGCGAGGTGGGGTCGTGCAGCAGCACGTTGGTGTCGAGGGCGTAGATGCGCTTGCTTGCGGTCATGCGGCGGGAACCTCGCGAAGGGCAATACGAAGGGATCGCGGCATGGCGGATGCCGCGGGTACGACGCAGGAAAAGGCGGTGGTCACTTGCCGGTGGGGATCGCGTCGAGCACGGCCTGGGCGTGGCCCGGCACCTTCACGCCGCGCCACTCGGCGGCGAGCCTGCCGTCCGGGTCTATCAGGAAGGTGCTGCGCACCACGCCCATGTGGCGCTTGCCATAGAGCACCTTCTCGTGGATCACGTCGAAGGCCTTGCACCAGGTTTCGTCCGCGTCGGACAGCAGCGGGAACGGCAGCTCCTGCCTGGCGGCGAAGTTGGCGTGGGATTTCGCCGAGTCGCGCGAGACGCCGACGATTTCGGCGTGGCGTTTCCTGAACTTCGGGTAGAGGTCGCGGAAGTCCTTCGCCTCGGTGGTGCAGCCGGGGGTGGCGTCCTTGGGGTAGAAATACAGCACTACCCATTGGCCCTTGAGGTCGGCGAGCTTCAGCGTGCTGCCGTCGCCGGTGCTGCCGCTGAGGGCCGGGGCCTTCTTTCCGATGTCTGGCATGGTCTCTCCGGAAACCCGACGGGGTTTCGCCTGTACGCGGAGCAGAGACTAGCGCGATGAATGTTACGGATGACAGCCTTGTCAGGCGTCTTCCGGCGGAGCAAGCTAGAACTTCACCGGATCCATGATCGCATCCAGGTTCATGCCGTCGCACAGTTCCAGGAAATCGTCGCGCAAGGCGGCGATGTGCACGTCCGCCGGGATGCCGATCGTGAACTGCGCCTGGAACATCTCCGCCCCGGTCTGCATCGCCAGGTAGCGGGTGGAATGCAACTGCTCCACGCTGATGCCCTGCTGGCTGAAGAATTCCACGATGCGCGCCACGATGCCGGGGCGGTCGGCGGAAATGATCTCGACCATGTAGGGCAGCAGGTGCGAGTTCGGCTCGCGCGGCGCCGTGCGGTAGTGGCTCAGCCGCAGGTTCTCGTCGCGCGCCAGCTTGTTCAGTGCCGTCTCCAGCTTGGCCAATGCATCCCAGGCACCGTTCGCCAGCAGCATGATCGACACCTCGTTGCCGATCGTGGCCACGCGCGACTCGGCCAGGCTGCAGCCGGCGTCGGCGATGCGGCGGGTCAGCGCGGTAAGCGGCGAATGGGTGGCGGAGGTCAGTGCGTGGATCAGCAACTGATTGTCGCTGCCCGAACGAGCGGAGGCGGGGGGCGTCGGTTTCAATGGGATGGCCTGTGCCGGATCCCGCGCGGCGCGGGAATCGCGCCGGCCAGCTTACTTGCCGCTCCGGCAAGGCCGCAAGTAACATGGTCCGTCTGAATCTGCAGCGGAACCGGGCCTTGGATATTCGTGGAAGCATCTGCGCGCTGGCGACGCCGTTCGTGCCCGATGGCGCGCTCGACCTGCCAGCGTTCGCGCGCCTGCTCGACCACCAGCTCGCCGGCGGCACGCAGGCGCTGGTGGTGGCCGGCTCCACCGGCGAGGCGCACATGCTCGAACACGACGAGTTCGACCGCCTGCTCGTGTTCGCGGTGGAGCACGTCGCCGGCCGCGTGCCGGTGATCGCCGGCACGGGCGAGGCGGGCACCGCGAAAACCGTGGCGGCGACGCGCCGCGCCAAGGCGCTGGGTGCCGATGCCGCGCTGGTGGTGACGCCGTACTACGTGCGCCCCACCCAGGAAGGCATGCGCCGGCACTTCCTCGAAGTGGCCGAGCACGGCGGCCTGCCGGTGGTGCTGTACAACGTGCCCAGCCGCACCGCCTGCGACCTGCTGCCGGAGACGGTGGCGCAGCTCGCCGGGCATCCGGCCATCGTCGGCATCAAGGAGGCGCGCGCCGACGCCGAACGCATTGCCGCCCTGGCGGAACTTGCGTGCCCGGATTTCGTCTATCTCTCCGGCGACGATGGCACGGCCGGGCAGGCGATGCTGGCCGGTGCGGCCGGTACCGTGTCGGTGGTGGCGAACCTGGTGCCGAAGGCGTTCCGTGCGCTGTGCGACGCGGCCACCGGCGGCGACCATGCCGCCACCGCACGTTGCGAGGATGCACTGGCGCCGCTGCTGCAAGCGTTGAACTGCGCACCGAACCCGATCGCGGTGAAGGCCGGCTTGCCGGAACTGGGATTGGGTTCGGCGCTGCCGCGGCTGCCGCTGGTGGAGCTTGCCGAGGGGCCCGATCGCGCCCGTTTGCGCGAAGCGCTGTCCAGTCTGGCATCCTTGGCGCACGCTGCCTGATCGAAAGCCACGTTTGCGGCCGTACCCGACCTTTTCACGGAATCCCTTGCATGAAGAAATCCTCGCTCCTCGTGACCCTGCCGGCGCTGGCCTTTGCGGGTCTGCTGCTTTCCGGCTGCGGCATGTTCCGATCCACGAAGGCGTGGGAGACGGCCAAGCAGGAATCGCCGCTGGAAATCCCGCCGGGCCTGGACACGCCGGCGGCGAATGCCGCACTGGTGATCCCGCCACCGGGCTCGAACCAGCCGCAGGCCGCACCCGTGCCCGGCGCGATCTCCGACGCCTTCGTGGTGTCCGGTGATGTCGATGGCACCTACCAGAAGGTGGGCCAGGTGCTGGCTGCCGGCGGCGCCGGCCAGGTGACCGCCCATGACGACAGCGCGCACAGCTATGCGGTGAATGTGGTGGGCGGCGTGGCGCCGGCGAAGAAGCGGGGCTTCTTCGGCCGCATGTTCCACCACGACAAGAGCAGGGCCACCTCCGACACCGCCACGCATGCGGTGCAGGTCACGGTGAACCCCAGCGGCAGCAGCGCCAGCGAAGTGCGCGTGCAGGGTGACGAGGGCGCGGTCGCCAAGTTGATCGATGCGCTGAAGAAGGGCATGGGCGGCTGATCCCGCCACCGTTTCCGCCCATGAAAAATGCCGCCCGATGGGCGGCATTTTCCGTTGCGGCGCGCTGAATGGGCGGTCTGCGGCGTTCCGCCGTTCCCGAATCCCGCCTTTCAGCGCTCCAGCAGCTTGAGCTTGCCGGGCTTGCCTTCCCAGTCCTTCGCATCGGCGAGCCCGTCCTTGCGCTCGGTGATCACCGGCCACGCCTTCGCGAGTTCGGCGTTCAGCGCCACGTAGCCCTCCTGGCCGGCCGGCACGTCGTCTTCCGGGTAGATCGCGTTGATCGGGCACTCCGGCTCGCACAGCGTGCAGTCGATGCACTCGTCCGGATCGATCACCAGGAAGTTCGGGCCTTCATGGAAGGCGTCGACCGGGCAGACTTCCACGCAATCGGTGTACTTGCACTTGATGCAGTTGTCGGTGACGACAAAGGTCATGGGGCGGGGCTCTTGCGTTGTGGCGTTGGCAAGTATGACTGCAACGAGCGCCGAGTGAGAAGTCGCTGGCGGCTGCTTGCGAGTCACCCCCTCGCCCGTTTGCGGGGGAGGGGGCGGGGAGGGGAGAGAGGACTTCTGTCCTCGCGCGACGTGGCCACGCCAGGCGTATCCCGGCACTGAGGTCGACAGCGGTTGGCGTGGCTGTTGCTCCAGAAACAAACGGCACGACTGCATGATCGTGCCGGCTGTTCCTTGAAGAGCGCGGCCATGGATGGCCGCGGTTGGCGCTTGGGCAGGGCGGGCACTTTGAAGCGTGCCGTACTGCCGCGCCGGGCGGCGATTCCGGACGAATCGCACAAACGATGGCGCTCCCAACGAGGTTCGAACTCGTGTTCCCGCCTTGAGAGGGCGGTGTCCTGGGCCACTAGACGATGGGAGCGGAATGACGCGGAGCGCGCTAGTATAGCTGAAATGTTTCGCCCGGCAATGCCCCGGCGACGGCAGGTAAGATGTGCGGCTGCAGGCCGCCGCGCCGCCGCCCTGGCAGCGCGCCGGACACGATAGCCGCAAGGACTCCACACGCTTGAATCCCGAAGCCAGGAACGACGCCAGGCCCGCGCTGCGCATCATCCCGCGCGAGCAGCACACGATTTCCCGCAAGAACATCAGCAAGGCCGCGCTGCGCGTGTTGTACCGCCTCAACGAGGCCGGCTACGACGCGTTCCTGGTCGGCGGTGCGGTGCGCGACCTGCTGCTGGGTGGCCGACCCAAGGATTTCGACGTGGCCACCAGCGCCACGCCGGACGAGGTGAAGAAGCTGTTCCGCAACTGCCGGTTGATCGGCCGCCGCTTCCGGCTGGCCCACGTGGTGTTCGGGCCGGAGATCATCGAGGTGGCCACCTTCCGCGGTACCGGCGAGGAAGAGGGCGCGGAGGGTGAGCGCCACATCGTCGATGGCCGCATCGTGCGCGACAACGTGTGGGGCACGATCGAGGAGGACGCGCTGCGCCGCGACTTCCGCGTCAACGCGATGTACTACGACATCAGCGATTTTTCGGTGCGCGACTACGTGGGCGGCATGCAGGACCTGCAGGACCGCGTGCTGCGCCTGATCGGTGATCCGGACACCCGCTACCGCGAGGATCCGGTGCGCATGCTGCGCGCGGCGCGGCTGGCCGCCAAGCTCGGTTTCAGCATCGACGCGCACGCCGCCGCGCCGTTCGAGGAGCTGGGGCCGCTGCTGGCCGAGGCGGCGCCGGCGCGGCTGTTCGACGAGTCGCTGAAGATGTTCCTCGCCGGGCACGGGCTGAAGAGCTTCCGCATGCTCGAACAGTGCGGCCTGCTGAAGTTCCTGTTCCCGGCCACCGCGCGCGCGCTGAAGCGCGGCGACGAGGCGCTGCGCGCACTGGTCGAACAGGGCCTGGCGAACACCGACGCGCGGGTGGTCGAGGGCAAGTCGGTGACCCCGGCGTTCCTGTTCGCGGTGTTGCTGTGGGGCGAGGTGCGTGACCTGGCGCAGCAGCAGATCGCCCGCGGCAAGGACGCCACCGAAGCCTGGGCGCGCGCCGCGCTGCAGGTGGTGGGCGAGCAGTGCCAGCGCGTGGCGATCCCGCGCCGCTTCACCTTCACCATGGAAGAGATCTGGTCGCTGCAGCCGCGCTTCGAGCAGGTGCAGCGCAAGAAGGTGCTGCGCCTGCTGGCGCATCCGCGCTTCCGTGCCGCATTCGATTTCCTGCTGCTGCGCGCGCACGAGTCACCGGCGATCCGCGAGCTGGGCCTGTGGTGGGAGCATGCGCAGCAGTTGCCGCACGAGACGCTGGCCGCGGCGCTGCCGGCACACGGCGGCAACGAGCCCGAGGCGGCCGCGCCGGCCGGTCCGACGCGCAAGCGGCGCCGGCGCAAGCCCGCGGCGAAGTCGAAACCGGCGTGACCGCGGCCTACATCGCGCTGGGCGGCAACCTGGGCGATCCGCGACGGCAGCTGCTGGAGGCCATGGACGCGCTGGGGCGGCTGCCTGCCACGCGGTTGCTGCGCCGCTCGCGCCTGTACCGCACGCCACCCTGGGGCGTGCTGGAGCAGCCGCCGTTCCTCAATGCCGCGGCGTTGCTGGACACCGGCCTCGCGCCGCACGAGTTGCTGGATGCGCTGCTGGCGATCGAGCAGCGCGCCGGCCGCGTGCGCGCCGAGCGCAACGGCCCGCGCACGCTGGATCTCGACCTGCTGCACATGGACGGCGTGCAGCTCGACGACGAGCACCTGACCCTGCCGCATCCGCGCATCGCCGAACGCGCCTTCGTGCTGCTGCCGCTGGCCGACCTGGCACCGGACCTGCAACTGCCGGGGCAGGGCCGCGTGGCGGACCTGCTCGCCGTGGCCGATACGCAGGGCTGCGAGTGCCTGGTCGAGGACCGGCTGGCCGAATGATGCGGTGCAGCGGATAATCGGCTGCTCCCTAGCCTTGCGAGACGACATCGTGTACGTGGATCCCGCCAACCTGCCCGCCCGCAAGCCGGTCACCGTGCCCGGCCTGCACGCGATGAAGGCCGAAGGCCGCCGCATCGCGATGCTCACCGCCTACGACTACAGCCTTGCCGCGCAACTGGAACTGGCCGGCATCGACGTGGCCCTGGTCGGCGACTCGCTGGGCATGGTGGTGCAGGGGCACAAGAGCACCCTGCCGGTGACGCTTGACCACATGGTCTACCACACGCAGGCGGTGGCGCGCGGCTTGTCGGCCACGCTGCTGATTGCCGACCTGCCGTTCATGGCCGATCGCGACGTGTCGCACACGCTGGAAGCCGGTGCGCGGCTGGTGGGCGAGGCGGGCGCCGCGATGGTGAAGATCGAGGGCGCCGCGCCGCACATCCTCGAGGCGACTGCCGCACTGGTGGCGCGCGCGATTCCGGTCTGCGCGCACCTGGGCCTCACCCCGCAGTCGGTGCACAAGTTCGGCGGCTTCCGCATCCAGGGCCGCGAGCGGGAGACCGCCGACCGCATCCTCGCCGAGGCACTGGCCGTGCAGGCCGCGGGTGCGGACCTGCTGGTGCTGGAGGGCGTGCCCAGCGCGCTGGGCGGGCGGGTGACGCATGCGCTGAAGATCCCGGTGGTCGGCATCGGCGCCGGCCCGCACTGCGACGGCCAGGTGCTGGTGATCCACGACATGCTGGGCATCACGCCCGGCAAGCGACCCAAGTTCAGCAAGGATTTCCTTGCCGGCCGCGATGCTGTGGCGGCGGCGATCGCGGCCTACGCGGCGGACGTGCGCAGCGGGACGTTCCCCGGCCCCGAGCACTGCTTCAACTGACCGACGGCGGTTTACGTATGCAAACTGTGCAAGACCTTCCGGCCCTGCGCGCCGCGATCCGCGGCTGGCGGGCCCAGGGCCAGACCGTGGGGCTGGTGCCCACCATGGGCAACCTGCACGCGGGGCACTACGCGCTGCTGAAGCTGGCGCGCGCGCGCGCCGACCGCGTGGTGGCCAGCGTGTTCGTCAACCCCACCCAGTTCGGCCCGAACGAGGATTTCGAGCGCTACCCGCGCACGCTGGCGCAGGACCAGGCCGGCCTGGCCGAGCACGATTGCGACCTGGTGTTTGCGCCCGAGGTGGCGACGATGTATCCGTTCGGCGCCGAACACAGTGTCAGCATCCACGTGCCGCAGCTCACCGACACGCTGGAAGGCGCGCACCGCCCTGGCCATTTCGACGGCGTGGCCACCGTGGTGTGCAAGCTGTTCAACCTGGTGCAGCCGGATCTCGCGGTATTCGGCCAGAAGGATTTCCAGCAGCTCAAGGTGATCGAGCGCATGGTGCGCGACCTGGCGTTGCCGCTGAAAGTCGTGGGCGCGCCCACCCAGCGCGCCGACGACGGGCTGGCGCTGAGTTCGCGCAACCAGTACCTGTCGGCGGAGGAGCGCGCAGTCGCGCCGCAGATCCACGCCACGCTGGTGCAGATGCGCGAGCTGGTCGTCGACAAGGGCCACGCGTGGCGCATCGTCGAGGAAGCCGCGCAGTCGAAGCTGGAGCGTGCGGGCTTCGTCCCCGACTACGTGGCGATCCGCCGCGCCGAGGATCTGGCCGAGCCCGAGGCCGGCGAACGCACGGGACTGGTGGCGCTGGTCGCCGCGCGGCTGGGCACGACGCGGCTGATCGACAACTTGCAGTTCGACTGAGCTGCCCACATTTTCAAGCTGAATGGCCGATGTTGCGGTGCAATGTCGGCGGTTCGATAATGCGCAGCCACGCGGGCCGTTCCCGCAGGAAACCGAAGTCATGCACCTGAACATGTTCAAGGCGAAGATCCATCGCGCCACCGTCAGCCACGCCGAGCTGCATTACGAGGGCTCGATCGCGATCGACGGCAACCTGCTCGACGCCGCGGGCATCCGCGAGTACGAGCAGATCCATGCCTGGGACATCGACAACGGCCAGCGCTTCGTCACCTACGCGCTGCGTGCCGAGGAAGGCTCGGGCATCATCTCGGTGAACGGCAGCGCCGCGCGCAGCGTGCAGGTGGGCGACCTCATCATCATCGCCGCGTTCGCCCAGCTCGACGAGAAGGAGCTGGAGCAGTTCCAGCCCACCTGCGTCTACGTGGACGCGAACAACCGCATCACCCACACCAACCGCTCTATCCCGAAGCAGATGGCGGCGGCCTGAGCGGCCCGCCATGAGCCCCGCAGGAGCGGCTTCAGCCGCGACGGGTGATCGCCCGCCGCACGCGAATCGCGGCTGAAGCCGCTCCTGCGGGCGATCCACAGGCGGGTGCTCAGAACGCCGGCAGCACCGCGCCCTTGTATTTCGTCTCGATGAACGCCTTGATCGCCGGGCTGGTCAGCGCCTGCGCCAGTTTCTGCACGCGCGGGTCGTGCGCGTTGTCGGCGCGGCCCACCAGGTAGTTCACGTAGGGCGAATCCTTGCTCTCGATCAGCAGCGCGTCCCTGGTGGGGTTGAGTCCGGCCGCCAGCGCGTAGTTGGTGTTGATCAGCGCCAGGTCCACCTCGTCCAGCGTGCGCGGCAGCATCGCCGCCTCCAGCTCCTTGAACTGCAGGTGCTTCGGGTTCGCCGTGATGTCCTTCGGCGTGGCCAGCACGTTGGCGGGGTCTTTCAGCGTGATCAGCTGACTCTTCGCCAGCAGCAGCAGGGCGCGGCCTTCGTTGCTGGGGTCGTTGGGCAGCGTCACGGTGGCGCCGTCCGGCAGCTGGTCGATGCTCTTGAGCTTGCGCGAGTAGGCGCCGAATGGCTCGATGTGCACGCCCACGATGGGCAGCAGGCGGGTGCCGTGCTCGCGATTGAACGCCTCCAGATAAGGGCCGGTCTGGAAGTAGTTCAGGTCGATGTTCTTCTCGACCACCTGGGTGTTCGGCTGCACGTAGTCGGCGAACACCTTGATCTCCAGCTTCACGCCTTCCTTCGCCAGGATGGGCTGCACCTGCTTGAGGATCTCCGCATGCGGCACCGCGGTGGCGGCCACCGTCAGCGTGTTCGCGTCCTCCTTCGGTGCGGAGCAGGCCGCGAGCAGCAGGGCGAACGCCGCGCAGCCGGCGGTGCGCAGCATCCGCTTCACGGCGGCTTGCGGGCGCAGCCGGCGAGCAGCAGCAGGGCAAGGATGGCGGAGATCGCGGGGAGCAGCAGCATCGGTCATGACGGTTTCCAGGGGGAGTTCCAGACTAGACGCCCAAATGACTGGGGTGAAATAACCGGATCAGTGGCGCTTATAACGCGCCACGATGCGGTCGCCGAGCATCTGCAGCAGCTGCACCAGCACCACCAGCAACGCCACGGTCACGACCATGTAGTCGGACTTGTAGCTGAGGTAGCCGTAGCGGTAGGCGAGGTCGCCCAGGCCGCCCGAGCCGATCGCGCCGCCCATCGCGGTGTAGCCCACCAGCGCGATCGCGGTGACCGTGATGCCGGCGGCGATGCCGGCGCGCGCCTCGGGCAGCAGCACGTGGCGCACGATCTGCCAGGTGCCGGCGCCCATCGCCTGCGCCGCCTCGATCACGCCCTGCTGCACCTCGCGCAGCGCCGTTTCCACCAGCCGCGCGAAGAACGGCGCGGCGCCGATCACCAGCGGCGGGATCGCGCCGCGCACGCCCAGCTTGGTGCCCACCAGCGCGTAGGTCACCGGCATCAGCACGATCATCAGGATGATGAAGGGTACCGAGCGCAGCACGTTCACCACCAGCGAGGTGGCGCCATACAGCTTCGGCATCGCGCGCAGCTGGCCGCGGCCGGTGAGGTAGAGCAGCACGCCCAGCGGCAGGCCGATCAGCACGGTGAGCGCCAGCGCGCCGCCCAGCATCAGCAGGGTGTCGACGCAGGCGCGGCCCAGCTCGCCCCAGTCGTCGATGTTGGGGAACAGCGTCTGCAGCAGCGGCGCGGTACTCATGGCAGTTCCTCGATCTCGATGCCGGCCTCGCGCAGCGCGGCCAGCGCGGCGTCGGTGTGCGCGCCTTGCAGCGCCAGCGTGAGCTGGCCGTAGGGCAGCTCCTTGATGCGGTCGATGCGGCCGGCCAGCAGGTTGAAGTCCATGCCGTGCTCGCGCATCACGCGGCTCAGCACGGGCTGCAGCGTGGCGTCGCCGCGGAAGGTGAGGCGCAGCACGCGGCCGGCGACTCCCGGTGCCTGCGCGGTGGCGGCTTCCTCCGGCAGCGCCTCTTCGACGAAGCGTTTCGTGGTGGCATGCCGCGGGTGCAGGAACACGTCGGCCACCGTGCCGCTTTCCACGATGCGACCGGCATCGAGCACCGCCACGCGGTCGCAGATGCGGCGCACCACGTCCATCTCGTGGGTGATCAGCACGATGGTGAGCTTCAGCTCGCGGTTGATCGACGCCAGCAGGTCGAGCACCGAGGCCGTGGTCTGCGGATCGAGCGCGCTGGTGGCCTCGTCGCAGAGCAGGATCTCGGGCCGGTTCGCCAGCGCACGGGCGATGCCCACGCGCTGTTTCTGGCCGCCGGAGAGTTGCGACGGGTACTTGCTTGCATGTTCGCCGAGGCCTACGCGCGCGAGCAATTCGTCCACGCGCCGACGGATCTTCGCCGCGTCGCGCTCGCCGGCGAGGCGCAGCGGGAACGCCACGTTGTCCGCCACCGTCTGCGAGGCGAGCAGGTTGAAGTGCTGGAAGATCATGCCGATGCGCCGGCGTTGCGCACGCAGCGCGGCCTCGTCCAGCGCGGTCATCTCGGTGTCGCCGATCAGGATACGGCCGCCGCTGGGGCGTTCCAGCAGGTTGACCAGCCGGATCAGGGTGGACTTGCCCGCGCCGGAGTGGCCGATGATGCCGAATACCTCGCCATCCGGGATGTCGAGGTTGAACGGCTGCAGCGCGGGAACCTCCCGGCCGTCCACGCGGTAGGACTTGTGTACGTCGAGGAAACGGATCACGGCGATTCGGGCGGCGGAGTGGGCGGACATTCTAGCGTCTGGCGTAGACTTCCATACGTCCATCCACGGGAACCCCGGCCATGAGCAGCGTCCACGACTTCAGCGCACGCGACATCGACGGCAACGAACGCTCGCTGGCCGAGTGGCGGGGCAAGACCCTGCTGATCGTCAACGTGGCCTCGAAATGCGGTTTCACCCCGCAGTACGCCGGCCTGGAAAAGCTGTGGCGGGACGACCGCGACCGCGGCCTGGTGGTGCTGGGCTTTCCCTGCGACCAGTTCGGCCATCAGGAGCCGGGCGACGAGGCGGCGATCCGCGAGTTCTGCGACGCGAACTACGGCGTGACCTTCCCGCTGTTCGCCAAGATCGCGGTGAACGGCGAGCACGCGCATCCGCTCTACCAGTGGCTGAAGCGCGAGGGCAAGGGCATCCTGGGCAGTGAGGCGATCAAGTGGAACTTCACCAAGTTCCTCGTCGACGGCCACGGCCAGGTGCTGAAGCGTTACGCGCCCGCCGACACGCCGGAGAAGATCGGCAGGGAGCTGGATCACCTGCTGGCGAATTGATCGGCGTCAGTCGGTACCGCGCCAGCCGGCCAGCAACTGCACGATGGCGTCGATGTCGCCGCTGGCGGGCGGCTCCACGGCGCCGCGCTCGTCGTTGTTGAGCAGGATCGCGAAGGCCAGCTGCTGGCCGTTCGCCGTGGTGACGTAGCCGGCGAGGCTGTGCACGTGGGCCATGCTGCCGGTCTTGGCCTGCACCCTGTCGGTGGCGGGGCCGTCGCGCATGCGCCGCTCCAGCGTGCCGTCGACGCCGGCCACCGGCAGCATGCCGCGCAGCGTGGCCGCCCAGGGTTGCGCGGCGAGGTATTGCAGCAGCCGCACCATCGCCTCGGGCGTCGCCAGGTCGCCGCGCGACAGCCCGGTGCCTTCCTCCAGCAGCACCGACGATGGCGCGATGCCGATGCGTCCGAGCAGGTCGTGCAGGGCATGCAAGCCCCAGGCTTCGCTGCTGAGGAAACCGGTGGGCGCGTCGGGCTGGCCCGCGGCCGCGGCCTGCGCGCTGATGCCGTCGATCTGCAGCAGGTTCTGCAGGTACAGGTTCTGCGAGCGCTTGAGCCCCTGGGCGAGGATCGCGGCGACCGGCGGCGAGAGCACTTCGGCCAGTGTCTGCGCGTCGGCACGCAGCGCGTCGTCGCGTTCCGGCCAGTGCAGCACGCGCAGCTGGCCTCGCAGCCGCATGCCGTGGCGTGCCAGCGCCGCACGCAGTTCCTCGCCCGCCTGGCGCGCCGGTGAGGGTATCGCCAGCCGATAGGTGTGCGGCGGCGTGCCGGCGGCGATGCTGCCGAAGGCGTGCAGCAGCGGGTCGCCGGGTGCGCGATAGAGGTTGATGTCGTCGGGGGCGTGCGCCGGCGCCGTGGTCAGCGTGTCCGCCAGTGGTGGCGTCGCCACGGCGGGCGCGAAGCTCAGCCGTGCCGGCTGGCCGGCGTTGGCGGCGGGCGTCACCGTCAGCGCCACGATGTTCTCGTGCACGCTGAGTGCGGAGGCGGGGGCCGCGAACCAGCCCAGCAGGTCGCTCGCTTCCCAGCCGCTGCCGAGCTGTGGGCCGGCGAAGTAGCTGTCGTCGGCGACCAGGTCGCCGCGGACCTCGCGGATGCCGCGCGCGGCCAGCTGTCCGGCCAGGTCATCGGCCCATGCGGGATTCGCGCCCGGCGTGCCCAGGGTGGGATCGCCCATGCCGTACAGCAGCAGTGGACCGTCCAGCCGGCCGTGCCGGACTGGCGCAGCCGAGAGCAGGCGCGTGGGGATGCGGTAGTCCGCAGCCAGCGTGGACAGGGTCAGCGCCGCGGTGAACAGCTTGGCGGTGGAGGCGGGCTGGAACAGCTTGCCGGACTGGTGCGAGTACAGCATGCGGCCGCTGTCCAGCGACACCACGGCGATGCCCCAGTCGGCGGCGGCATAGCGTGGCTGGCGGATGATCGCGTCGATCTGCGTGGTCAGCGAGCGCTGGCTTTGCGCCGTGGCGGACGCGACCGGGAATGCTGTTGCCGGCAGTCCGGCGCACAGCAAAATCAGCAGGCACGGCAGCGAGGTGATCCACGGGGCGGGTCTCATGCGCGGAGTATCGCAAAGTCGCCATCTGCTAGGCTTATCCGCTCATGCCGGCGCAAAACCGGCTCTTTCATCGATACGGAACGCTCTACCATGCAGATCGCCAAGAACTCCGCCGTCACCTTCCACTACACGCTTACCGACGACGACGGCCAGGTCGTCGACAGCTCCGCCAACCGCGAACCGCTGGGCTACCTGCACGGCCAGGGCCAGATCGTGCCGGGCCTGGAGAAGCAGATGGAAGGCCGCCAGGTCGGCGACAGGTTCGATGCCCACGTGGCGCCGGAAGAAGGCTACGGCGTGCGCCACGAGGAACTGGTGCAGGAAGTGCCGCGCGAGGCCTTCCAGGGCGTGGCCGACATCCAGCCCGGCATGCAGTTCCAGGGCCACGGCCCGCAGGGCGTCATCAACGTCACCGTGACCAGGGTCGAGGACGACAAGGTGCACATCGACGGCAACCATCCGCTGGCCGGCAAGGCCCTGCATTTCGCGATCGAAGTGACCGGTGTGCGTGAAGCCAGCGAGGAAGAGTTGTCGCACGGCCATGTGCACGGCGAGGGTGGCCACCACCACTGATCGCTTTGCATCGCCCGTAGGCAGTGCCCGACACCCAAAGGCCCGGCATGAACTGCCGGGCCTTTGACGTCAGGGCAACTTGCGATAGACGACGAAGCCCGACTTCTCGGCGACTTGGTCGTAGAGCCGCATCGCGGTGGTGTTGGTTTCGTGGGTCTGCCAGTACACGCGCGGCGCGCGGGCTGCCCTGGCGTGTTCACAGACCCGCTCGATCAGCGTGCGGCCCACGCCCCGGCCGCGCGCGGCTTCGACGGTGAACAGATCCTGCAGGTAGCAGCTCTGCCCGATCTGGATGGTGCTGCGGTGGAACAGATAGTGCGCGAGGCCCAGCAGCTCGCCGTCGCACTCGGCAACCAGCGCGTGCACCGGCTCGGCCGGGTCATGGAACCGCGCCCAGGTCGTGCGGGTGATTTCCTCCGGCAGGGCCGTGGGTCCGCTGCGGCCGTAGAACGCGTTGTAGCCGTCCCACAACGGTTTCCACGCGGCATGGTCGGCGGGGGTGACGGGGCGGATCGATATCGTGCCGCTCATGGGCTGCTCGTGGTTGCGTGTGGGGGGAGGATGCAGCGGATGCCTCGGCGGCGGACTCAGTACCAATCGAGCAGCGACACGCCCACCCCGAAATACGTGGCGTTGTGGTTGTAGTCGATCAGGCTTTCGCCGTAGCCCTTGAACAGCTCCATGTAGCCGCGCAGGTTGCCGGCGACGGGGAAGCTCCAGGTGAAGCGCGCGGCGCCGCGGCTCTGGCTGCCGCCGCGCAGCGAATGGCGCAGCATCATGCCGAATTCCTGGCCGTGCCATTCGTGGATGATCTGCACGTCGGCGCGGCCCATGTAGTTGCTGATGTCGGGATTGTCGTCGTCGCTGCGCGCCTCGGGAATGCGCCACCACGGGCGGATCATGACGGTCCAGCCGGGACGCTGGAAGCCGAAGTCGGCGATCACCCGGTTCCAGCTGCGCGACAGCGGATTGCCCCGGCCGTTGGACTGGTGGTCGACGCCGATGCCGAACAGGCGGCCCTCCCAGCCCAGCACCTGGTAGTGCGTATCGAACACCAGCAGCGCCTCGGGCTCGTAGTCGGTCTCGCGGAACGGCCGCGAGGCTTGCGCGTTGTAGACCTGCCAGCGCGAGCTTTGCGTATAGCCCAGCCACAGGTCGCCGGCATCGCCGAACACGCCCTGCCACAGCTTGGTTTTCAGGCTGAGCTGGAACTTGCCCTCGACGTTCTGCAACTGCTGCGGCGTCTGCACGGTGTTGTCGGGGTTCGGGCTGTACGGCTCCCTGTTCTGGTTGTTGGTGGCGAACAGCGGCATCGCGTACACCGGCTTGTAGCCGCGCAGGTTGAAGGTGCCGAGCTTGCTTTCCGGCGACAGCTCCCAGCGGCTGTCCAGCAGCGACAGCGGCGGCGATACCCGGGACGCCGGCTCGGCCGCGGCGACGACGGCGGCCTGCCGGTCGTGCGCGAACATGCGCTCGTTCGCGGCGGCGGCCTGCTGCCCGTTGCGCTTCTGCGCGGCCGGTAACTGGTCGCGTCCGGTGGCGCGGTCGTAGCAGGCCAGCCGTTGCGCGTCGCTCTCGATCGCGGTGCAGGCGCGGATGTCCATCGGGTCGGGATTCTGCGCATGGCAGATGCCGGCGGCGAGGCAGCCGGCCAGCAGCAGGATGCGGCGGTGTTTCATGGGGACTCCGGCGGGGCGGCCAGCAAGCATGGTCGGAGTCTAGGGCAATGAAAAACCGGCCACATCGCGATGTGGCCGGTTCCGTGCGCAGGGCCTCACTGGACCTGCTTGATCCAGGCTTCGTACTGCGCCTTGCTGACACGCGTGCCGTGGTGGCTGGCGTTGAGGAAGTCGTTCGCCAGTGGCGGATAGGCGGCCGCCTGTTCCTCGGTGATCCACTTGCTGCCACCGGAGAGCTGGCTGAACGGCGGCGGCGGCGCGACCTGCGGCGCGGCAGGCGGCACGCTGCGCACGGTCACGTCGGGCGGCGGCGTTTGCGCGGGAGCGGATGTCTGCGCCGGGGCAGGCGCCTGCTGCATGGTGTCCTGCGACGGCGGCGGCGTCTGGCCGGTGTTGTCCTGCGCGAGGGAGGCGCCAGCGAAGATCAGGGCGCCGGCGGCGAGTACGGGCAACAACGCGTTGCGTGCTTTCATGATCGTTACTCCATGCCAGAATGTCCGAGGGAGTGCAGGCCTTGCGGGCAACGGCGAGAGGAAATCCGTTGCTCGGCGAGGCTTGCGATTGACGCTAGCAGAGGCTGCATAAATGTCGCCGCAACATTCTTGTCGAGCCGGCGTGAAGGCAACGTGCCGTTGAACGCGGCTTCAGCGAACAGGGCTGCATTGAGCCTGTCGCAGGCACGTGCGCTGCAACTGCATGCCCAAGGCCTGCTGCAGCCACCTCGCCGCAAGCCGCGGCGCGCCGACGTGGTGACGGCCATCGAGCGCATGCGGCTGCTGCAGATCGACAGCATCCACGTGGTGGCGCGCAGCCCCTACCTCGTGCTGCACGCGCGCCTCGGCGATTACCCGATGGCGTGGCTGGACGAGGCGCTGGCCGCGGGCCTGATCGCCGAATGCTGGGCACACGAGGCCTGCTTCGTCGGTGCGCGCGATCTCGCCGCGCACCGCGTCTGGCGCGAGCGTGGTAGCCACTGGGCGCAGCGGCATGCCGAGCGCATGCATCGCGACCACCGCCCGGAGATGGATGCGCTGCTGGCGCGCATCCGCGAAAACGGCCCGGTGTTGGCGTCGGATTTCCCGCGCGAGGATCGCGGCGTGTCCGGCTGGTGGGAGTGGAAGCCGGAGAAGCGCTGGCTGGAAGCCTGGTTCGCGCTGGGTGAATTGATGGTGCCGCGGCGCGAACGCTTCCAGCGCGTGTACGACCTCGCCGGGCGGGTGCTGGCGAAACTCGATCCGCCGTTCGTGCCCAGCACGCTCGATCCGGGGCAACTGCGGCGGCAGTTCATCCTCGACGGCGTGCGTGCGCTGGGCATCGCGCAGGCGCGCTGGATCGCCGACTACTTCCGGCTGAAGCCGGCGGTGAGCGCGCGCGAACTGGCGCCGCTGCTGGCCGAGGGGGAACTGCTGGAGGTGGCGGTGCGCGGCTGGGACGTGCCTGGCTACGTGCATCGCGCGCATGCCGCGGAACTGGAACGCGCGCACGGCGGCCGCCTGCGCGCCACCCACACCGCGCTGCTGTCGCCGTTCGATCCGCTGGTGTGGGACCGCGCCCGCGCCCTGGCGATGTTCGGCTTCGACTACCGCATCGAGTGCTACGTGCCGGCGCCGAAGCGGCGTTACGGTTACTACGTGCTGCCTGTCCTGCATCGCGGGGCGCTGGTCGGCCGGCTGGACGCGAAGGCACACCGCGACGCGGGCGTGTTCGAGATCAAGGCGCTCTACCTGGAGGATGGCGTGGAACCCGCGCCGCGGCTGGCGCACGAGCTGGCTGCCTCGATCGCGCGCACCGCGCATTGGCACGGCACGCCGCGGATCCGCCTCGCGCGCTGCCGGCCGGCGGCACTGGCGCCGGTACTGCGGGCCACCTGGAAAGCAGGGGCGACCTGAATCAGTGCGTGCCGGACCCGGCCGCCGCCGCGCCGGGGGAACCTGCCGGCAGGCCCTGGTCCAGCTGGCTGGACAGCAGGCGGCAGCGCGCGTCCAGGTAGGGCCGCGTGTGCGGGTCATGGGCGGCCTGCAACAGGCTGTCGCGCATGGCCTGGTAATGCGCCTGCAACTGGTCGGCCGGGAAGATCGCCGCAGCGCGATGGCCGGCCAGATAATCGGCCAGATAGGCGTCGCAGGCGGGAATGCCGGTGATCGCGGCCGGTGCGGCCGGTGGCGCGGCGGGACGGTTCGGCCGGGTGGTGGCGCAGCCTGCCAGCAGCAGGCCGGCACACAGCGGCAGCAACGGGCGGATGCTCACGCGGGGAGTCCTCGGATGGGAATGGGACGGGCCAGACATGATATTCGCTTGCTCCTCGCTTCCGGACCGCCGCTGCGGTTATCATTATGGGGCTGAGTTTGCCGGGGTCGCCAAGCACCGGTGACCCGATGCAGCCGATCCACGATCTGCCTCATCAGTTCACCCCGGGGTTGTTTTCCTTCGCACACCAGTAAGCCGGCTGCCACATTCGCGGCAGTCGAGTCTCCTTTCATGCAATACCCAGTGGAGTGATTCAATGTCTGATCGTCAGATCGGTACCGTCAAGTGGTTCAACGACGCCAAGGGCTTCGGCTTCATCGCGCGTGACAATGGCCCGGACGTGTTCGTGCATTTCCGCGCGATCACCGGCAACGGCTTCAAGAGCCTGCAGGAAGGCCAGCAGGTCAGCTTCAAGGTGGTGCAGGGCCAGAAGGGCCTGCAGGCCGACGAAGTGACCCCGGCCTGAGCGCCGCTCGCGCGTCACCGGAAACCGGGCAGCCATGCCCGGTTTTTTTGTGCCTGCCGTCCATGGCAGGCACCCCTCGGGCCAATGCCGCGTGATGCCGGAAATCGCTCCCGACGATTTTGCGGCCGCCCTCCGTGGCGGGTGCCCTTTGGGCCATTGCCGGCCCGATGTTCAAAATCGCTCCCGGCGATTTTTGTGTCCGCGGACACTATTGGGAAATGACGCTTGACATGTCGCTTGCATTCGTGAAATTCCGTTATGCTTGCCCTACTGCGTCTGCTTGGCCACGTGCGTGCCCGGTATGGAACCCCTGTCGATTCCATGTCGCTACACCCGACCCCGGCATGCCCAGTAAGTCGTCGACCCGCGGGGTCGGCTCGTCTCAAGCGTCTGGAATGGATCGGAGTGAGTCATGTCGGATCGTGAAACAGGTACCGTCAAGTGGTTCAACGACGCCAAGGGGTTCGGCTTCATCAGCCGCGAGAACGGCCCCGACGTGTTCGTGCATTTTCGTGCCATCAGCGGCACGGGCTTCAAGAGCCTGCAGGAAGGCCAGAAGGTGACGTTCAAGGTGGTGCAGGGCCAGAAGGGTCTGCAGGCCGAGGAAGTCACCCCGGCTTGATGGCTGCGAGGTGAGCGAAAAAGCCGCGGGAAACCGCGGCTTTTTCTTTGCTCTGGATCGCCCCTGACCGCGAGGATCAAACGTGCAGCCATCCATGGCTGCACCTTGCGATGAACGCCACGACCGCCTCCGCCGAACCCGCCGTGCTGCCGCTGGTGATGGCCGACGGCGCGCGCGCCGGGCTGCTGTGCGTGGCGCCGGGGGGCGAACCGCGCGAGGCCGTGTACTGGCTGCCCGCGATGGGCGTGCCGGCGAAGCATTACCTGCCGCTGGCCGCCTCGCTGGCGGCGCAGGGCGTGGCGGTGGCGTTGCACGAGTGGCGGGGCCTGGGTTCCAGCAGCCTGCGCGCCGGGCGCCGCTGCGACTGGGGTTACCGTGACCTGCTGGAGATCGACCTGCCTGCCGGGCTGGCCGCGATGCGGACGCATTGGCCGCAGGCGCGCCCATGGCTGGGTGGCCACAGCCTCGGCGGGCAGCTGGCCTGCCTCTATGCGAGCCTGCACCCGGTCGAAATGGCGGGCCTCGCCCTGGTGGCCAGCGGCGCGCCGTACTGGCGGCGTTTCCGCCACGGCGCCCTGGTCGGCCTCGCCTACGTGCTGGCCCCGGCGCTGGCGGCCTTGCTGGGGCATCTGCCCGGCCGCCGCATCGGTTTTGGCGGCAACGAGGCGCGTGGCGTCACGGTCGACTGGGCGCGCAGCGGCCGCCACGGGCGCTACGCCGCGGCAGGCATGGCGACGGATTTCGAGCGGCGGCTGGCCGCGCTGGAATTGCCGTTGCTGGCGTTGCGCCTGCGCGACGACTGGCTGGGTCCGGCGGCCTCGCTGGACTGGCTGCTGGGCAAGCTGCCGCACGCGCCGCGCCGCCACGAGCTGGTCACGCCGGACGAGCTGGGCGGCCAGCCGGCCGATCACTTCGGCTGGATGAAGATGCCGGACGCGATTGCCGTGCGCATCGCCGACTGGATCGCTGCACACGACACGGCGTTCGCGCCGGGGTGCCGTTCCGGCCCTTGATGCGGCGTCGGTGCGCCGGCACTGTAAGGGTCTCCTTCCCCACGCCGGCTGTCCGATGAAATTGTTCGAGCCCCTCCAGCAACGCAGCCTCAGCCTGCGCAACCGCATCGTGGTGTCGCCGATGTGCCAGTACTCGGCGATCGACGGCACGCCCGACCACTGGCATCTGGTGCACCTGGGCAGCCGCGCGGTGGGCGGCGCGGCGGCGGTGATGGCCGAGGCCACCGCGGTGTCGGCGCAGGGGCGCATCTCGCCGGGCGACACCGGCATCTGGAGCGATGCGCAGGCCGCGGCCTGGCGGCCGATCACGGCCTTCATCGCGGCGCAGGGCGCGGTGCCCGGCGTGCAACTGGCGCATGCCGGCCGCAAGGCCAGCGCGCACCGGCCCTGGGATGGCGGCGGCGCGCTCACCGCGGCGCAGGGCGCATGGACCACGGTGGCGCCGTCGGCGCTGCCGTTCGACGCCGGCTGGCACACCCCCGAGGCGCTGGATGCGGCCGGCATCCGCCAGTTGACCGACGATTTCCGCACGGCTGCGCAGCGTGCGCTGGCCGCCGGCTTCCGGGTGGTCGAACTGCATGCCGCGCACGGCTATCTGCTGCACCAGTTCCTGTCGCCGCTCAGCAACCGGCGCGACGACGAATACGGCGGCAGTTTCGAGAACCGCACGCGGCTGGTACGCGAAGTGATCGCCAGCGTGCGCGAGGCATGGCCGGCGGACCTGCCGCTGTGGCTGCGCATCTCCGCCACGGACTGGGCCGAGGGCGGCTGGGACGTCGAGCAGAGCGTGCGGCTGGCGCGCGAGATCGGGCCGCTGGGCGTGGACCTGGTCGACGTGTCCAGCGGCGGCCTGCTGCCGCACGTGAAGATCCCGCTGGGACCGGGCTACCAGGTGCCGTTCGCCGCCCGCGTGCGCCGCGAAGCGGGCATCGCCACCGGCGCGGTGGGCCTGATCACCGGGGCGCAACAGGCCGCCGACATCGTGGCGAATGACGAGGCCGACGTGGTGCTGATCGCCCGCGAGAGCCTGCGCGACCCGTATTTTCCGCGCCGTGCGGCGCAGGAGCTGGGTGCGCAGTTGCCCGCGCCGGCGCAATATCAGCGGGCCTGGTGACGGAGAACCCTCGATGGACACGCAAGCTATCCTGATCGATGGCCGCCTGCACGATCTCGGTGACGGCTTCACCGTGCGCCGGCTGCTGCCGGTGTTCGAGGCCCGCCACCTGGGTCCGTTCGTGTTCTACGACCACATGGGGCCGGCGGACTTCGCGCCCGGCCGCGGCATGGACGTGCGGCCGCATCCGCACATCGGCCTGGCCACGGTGACCTGGCTGTTCGACGGCACCATCCGCCATCGCGACAGCCTGGGCAGCCTCGCCGACATCCGCCCCGGCGCGGTGAACTGGATGACGGCCGGTGGCGGCATCGTGCATTCCGAGCGCACGCCCCCGGAAGCGCGCATCGCGGGCCAGCGCCTGCACGGCATCCAGGTGTGGGTGGCGCTGCCGCGCGACCACGCGGAGATCGCGCCGGAATTCCATCACCACGAGGCGGACGCCCTGCCGCGCGTGCGCCGGCCAGGTGTCGAGCTGGTGTTGATCACCGGCACCGGCTGGGGCGAGGCCTCGCCGGTGAAGGTGTACGCGCCGATGTATTTCGCCGAGGCACGACTCGACGCCGGTGCCGAGCTGGCGCTGCCGGCGGAGCATGCCGAGCATGGCGTGCATGTGATCGAGGGCGAACTGGCATGGAGTGGCCTGACGCTGGAGGCGGGCCGGATGGCCGTGCAGGCGGGTACATCGCCGCCGCCGCTCAAGGCCCGAAGCGCCAGCCGCGTGATGCTGTTCGGCGGCGCGCCGCTGGATGGCGAGCGTCACCTGTGGTGGAACTTCGTGGCCGCCAGCCGCGAGCGCATCGAGCAGGCCAAGGCCGACTGGCGGGAAGGGCGCTTCCCCAGGGTGCCCGGCGACGAGGACGAGTTCATTCCGCTGCCGCCCGGTTGAGGGAGAACCCATGAGCGAATTCGCCAGCTTCCGCGCGTTCTATCCCTACTACCTCGGCGAGCACAGCCAGCGCCTGTGCCGGCGCTGGCATTTCATCGGCAGCTCGCTGGTGCTGCTGATCCTGCTGCTGGCGATCGCCAGTGGCCGCTGGGCCTGGCTGTGGCTGCTGCCGGTGGCGGGCTACGGCTGCGCGTGGATCGGCCACTTCGTCTACGAGAAGAACCGCCCGGCCACGTTCCACCACCCGCTGTACAGCCTGGCGGGCGACTGGGTGATGTACGCGCAGATGCTGCGCGGCAAGGTGACTTTCTAGCGGTACTGCTGGTGGCAGCTCTGGCAGGTCTCGCCTACCGGCTTGAGCGCCGCCGCCAGCGCCGCGCAGGTGGCCGGCGCGGATACGGTGGCCTGCTGCAGGCGCGTCTGCAGCTGGTTCGCGTCGTCGACGAAGCCTTTGTCGGCGATGCCGAAGGTGGGCAGGATGTCGGTGGCGGTGGATTGCATGCGCAGCAGGTGATGCTGGATCGTCGCCGCGTCGCACTTCTGCGTCTTCATCGCCTGCTTCAGCTCGCCCATGTGGTAGGCCATGGTGTGCATCACCGCCTTGGGCATGGGGTTGCGTGCGGCCAGTGCGTTCATCACCTGGGACGTGCCGATCACGCCGATGACCAGGCCGAGCAGGATCAGGAGGGCGGCTCGCATCGTGGGTTTCCTTGGTCGAAGACGGGTTCACGAGGATAACCCGGTTCACCGGGGCGGGGCGATAGAATGCCCGCTTTGCGCTGCGTGCCACGCCACACCGCCGGGTTCTTTCGATGAGCGACTCCACCTTTCCGCACGAACGTTTCGCCGGCGTCGAGCGCCTGTACGGCGCCGGCAGCGTGGCGAAGCTGGCGCAGCGCCATGTCTGCGTGGTGGGCGTGGGCGGCGTGGGCTCCTGGGCGGCCGAGGCGCTGGCGCGCAGCGGGGTGGGGCGGCTCACCCTGATCGACGCCGACGAGGTGTGCGTGTCCAACACCAACCGCCAGCTGCACGCGCTGGACGGCGAGTACGGCAGGCCCAAGGTGGGCGTGATGGCGACGCGCCTGCATGCGATCAACCCGGCGCTGCGGCTGGAGGCGGTCGAGCGCTTCCTCACCACATCCACGCTGGACGAACTGCTGGACCGGGGCTACGACGCGGTACTGGACGCCTGCGACGCGTTCCGCGTGAAGCTGGAGATGATCGCCTGGTGCCGCCGGCGCAAGCTGCCCATCGTCACCGTGGGCTCGGCCGGCGGCCGCACCGATCCGACCCAGATCCGCGTGCGCGACCTCTCGCGCACCGAGCACGACGCGATGTTCAGCCTGGTCCGCAAGAAGCTCCGCAGCGATTTCAACTTCCCGCGCAGCCCGCAGCGCTACTTCGGCGTGCCGGCGGTGTACTCGCTGCAGAACGTGCAGTACCCGCAGCCGGACGGCAGCGTGTGCGGCACGCGGCCGCCCGGCGGCGATGCGCTGAACCTCGCCTGCGGCGGGGGCCTGGGCGCGGCCACCCACGTCACCGGCGCGTTCGCGTTCGCCGCGGTGGGCAAGGTGATGGAACGCCTGCTGCAGGCGGACGACTAGCAAGGGGGCGGCGCGGAGGGGGGCTCAGTGGCCGGCCGCATCCATGGCCGCGAGGTCTGCCGCGACACGGGTCTGGTTGCCGCCGGAATGCTTGGCGCAGTACATGGCCCGGTCCGCGGCCCTGGCCAGTTGCTCGCCGTCGTCGCCATCCGCCGGAAACGTGGCCACGCCGATGCTCGCCGAGATGCCGACCTGATGGTCGCGCAGATGGAAGACCGGGCCGAGTGCCGCGCGGATCCGTTCCGCGATGTCCACGCCGAGGCCCGGTGCGGCAAGCGCATCGAGCAGCACGACGAACTCGTCGCCGCCGATACGCCCCGCGAGGTCGTGTTCACGCAGGCAGCCGCGGATGCGGTTGGCGACTTCGCACAGCAGCAGGTCGCCGGTCGGGTGGCCGTAGCGGTCGTTGACCTGCTTGAACCCGTCCAGGTCGATGTACAGCAGCGCCACGTGCGCGTTGCGGCTGGCGGCGTTCTCCAGGATGGACCCCAGGTGGTGGCGCAGCAGGTTGCGGTTGGCCAGGTCGGTCAGGGGATCGTGCAGGGCGAGATGGTGCAGCTTCGCCTGCACCTGCTTGCGTTCGATCGCGGTGCTCACCTGGGTGGCGACGAATTGCAGCAACTCGCTGTCGGCATCGGTGTAGCCGGTGCGGCCGCGATGCTCGACGACCAGCGCGCCGATCGTGCCGTCCTTCGATTGCAGCGGCACCCCGAGCCAGTGCGTGGCCTCCGGCCCCGTCGACGCGCCTGGTGCCAGCCGGACGACCCGGCCGTTGCGGATCACCTCGGCGATGCGCGCATCGGCGGCGAGGCTTTCCGCTGCCGGTGCCGGTCCGTGCGCGCGGGCCACATAGGGGAATTCCACGCGGTTGCCCGCGGGGTCGTGCAGGGCGGCGAGGAAATTCGTCGCGGGCAGGATGCCGCCGATGATCCGGTGCACCTGCTCGAACAGCGTCGGCAGATCCTGCGCGGCATGCGCCGCCTCGGAAACCGCGTGCAGCGCGAGCCGCATCGATTCGCCGCGCTTCAGCGCGGTGATGTCATGGGCAACGGCGATCCGCACCCGGTCGGCCTCGGACCAGCGCGCCGACCACATGATGTGCACCACCTCGCCGTCCTTGCGAACGTAGCGGTTCTGGAAATTGGATTCGGGCCTGCCGTCCATGATCGCCGCGGCGGTGCGCAGCGTGATGTCGCGGTCGTCCGGGTGCACGAGTTCGATCATCGGCCTGCCGATCACTTCCGCGGGGGCATAGCCGAAGATGCGCTCGAAGGCCGCGCTGACGAACACGTAGCGTCCCTCGGCGTCGACGACGCAGATCGCGTCCAGCAGAAGATCCAGGATCTTGCCCAGCGGAGTGAGTGCAGTCGTTTCCATCGGACCCCGATGAGTCGCCGTGTTCATGCCTGACCTGCAGGCGTGACTTGCGCCATTGCCATGTCACGCGAGGCGTTCCGCCCGGCATCCTGCCTCGCCCGGCAAAGCGTGCCGAAGCTGCCGCTGGCAGTTCCCGGGCGCTCGCTTTACCAACCCATGTAGTGGCCGCCGTTGATGGCGAGGTTGGCGCCGGTGATCCAGGCGGCGTCGTCGGTGGTGAAGAAGGCCACCGCGTGGGCGATTTCCTCCGGCCTGCCCAGCCGCCCCACCGGGATCTGCGCCACGATCTTCTCGCGTACTTCCTCGGGCACGGCCATCACCATGTCGGTACCCACATAGCCCGGCGAGACGGTGTTGACGGTGATGCCGAATTTCGCGTTCTCCTGCGCCAGCGAGATGGTGAAGCCGTGCATGCCGGCCTTGGCGGCGGCGTAGTTGGCCTGGCCGTACTGGCCCTTCTGGCCGTTGATCGAGCTGATCTGCACGATACGGCCCCACTTGCGCGCGCGCATGCCCTCGATCACCGGCCGGGTGACGTTGAAGCAGGCGTTGAGGTTGGTGTTCACCACCTCCGTCCACTGCTGGTAGCTCATCTTGTGGAAGGTGGTGTCGCGGGTGATGCCGGCGTTGTTGACGAGGATGTCCACCGGGCCACACTTGGCCTCGACCGCCTGCACCATCGCCTCGCAGGAGGCGGGATCGGAGACGTCGCCGGCAACCATGCACACCTCGATGCCCTCGGCCGCCATCGCCTTGCGCCAGGCTTCGGCCTTCTCCGCATTGCGGTAGTTGGTGGCGACCCGGTGTCCCTGTCCGGCGAGGTAGCGCACGATGGCGCTGCCGATGCCGCCGGTACCACCCGTGACCAAAGCCGTGCGTTGCGTCATGTCCAGTCTCCTTGGGGCCGCTGCCGGGCACAACGTGCGACGGTCGGCGACCGGTGTTTGCCCATGGAGAGATTTATAACTGCTCAGCCGGCAAAGCAACCGCTGCGTTTGGGAATAAGCGCCGGATCGAAGCGCGCCAGCGCGGCCGCCAGCAGTGCCGGCGCGTCGGCGGCATCCCCGGGCGCCGGCTGGCCGAGGAAGGCCAGGGCGCGGCGCAGTGCCGGCAGGGGATCGGCCGGATCGACGGGACAGGCCTGCTCCGACTTGGAGAGCTTGTGCCCCGCGCAGTCCAGCGCCAGCGGCAGGTGCAGGTAGCGCGGCGTAGGGAGGCCCAGCAGGCGCTGCAGCCAGATCTGGCGCGGCGTGGAATCGAGCAGGTCGCAGCCGCGCACCACTTCGGTGACGCCCTGGTGGGCGTCGTCCACCACGCAGGCCAGCTGGTAGGAATACAGGCCCTCGACGCGGCGTATCACGAAATCGCCCACGCTCTCGCGCAGGTTCTGCCGCTGCGGACCCTGCAGCGCGTCGTGGAAGGCGATCCCGACATCGGGCGCACGCAACCGCCATGCCGGCTCGCGCCGCGGGTCGGGCGCCGCCACGCAGCGGCCGTCGCGGTGCAGCCCCGCGCCGGCAAGCAGCTCGCTGCGGCTGCACCAGCAGGGAAACACGGCACCGGCCCCGCGCAATCGTGCGAATGCGTCATCGTAGGCGGCCAGGCGTTGCGACTGGTACAGCACCGGCTCGTCCGCCGTGAAGCCGAATGCCGGCAGGGCGGCGAGGATGGCGGCAGCCGCGCCGGGAACCTCGCGCGGCGGATCGATGTCTTCCATGCGCAACAACCACTGGCCGCCGGCATGCCGCGCGCGCAGCCAACTGCCGAGTGCGGCGACCAGCGAGCCGAAATGCAGGCGACCGGTGGGGGATGGGGCGAAGCGTCCGCGGTAGTCCATCCGCGGCAGTCTGCCTGCCCCGGTGCCTGCTGGCGAGGGGCGCGGATGCTTGAAACCGGGCGCCGCCGCCCCCACCACCATCGCACTTGCCACCCTTGTCCACGTGACTGCCAAAGAGACAGCCATGCGCCGCATCGTCCTGTTCCTCGGTACGAATATCGCCGTCCTGTTCCTGCTGGGCATCGTCTGCCATCTGCTCGGGGTGGACCAGATGGCCGCCGCCCAGGGCCTTGGCGGCAGCACGGGCCTGCTGATCTATGCCGCGGTGTTCGGCATGGGGGGCGCCTTCATCTCGCTGGCCATGTCCAAGTGGATGGCCAAGATGTCCACCGGCGCCCAGGTGATCGGGCAGCCGGCGAACGAGACCGAGCGCTGGCTGGTGGAGACCGTGCGCCGCCATGCGCAGAACGCAGGCATCGGCATGCCCGAGGTGGCGATCTACGACGCACCGGAGATGAACGCCTTCGCCACCGGCATGACGAAGAACAGCGCGCTGGTGGCGGTGAGCAGCGGCCTGCTCGAACAGATGGACCGCGAACAGGTCGCCGCCGTGCTCGGCCACGAGATCGGCCATGTCGCGAACGGCGACATGGTGACCATGACCCTGATCCAGGGCGTGCTGAACACGCTGGTGATCCTCGCCGCGCGCATCGTGGGCCGGCTGGTGGACAGCTGGCTGTCCGGCGGCCGCGACGACAACCGCGGCGGCAGCGGCATCGGCTACTTCGTCACTGTGATGGTGCTGCAGCTGGTGTTCGGCCTGTTCGCCTCGATGATCGTGATGGCGTTCTCGCGCTGGCGCGAGTTCCATGCCGATGCCGCCGGCGCGAAACTGGCCGGGCACGGCGCGATGATTTCCGCACTGCAGCGGCTCAAGGGCGACCACGGCGAGAACACGCTGCCGAAGACCCTGGCCGCGTTCGGCATCTCCGGCCCGCTGGCCCAGGGCTTCCAGCGGCTGTTCATGAGCCATCCGCCGCTGGACGAGCGCATCGCCGCGTTGCAGAACGCTTCGCCGCACGCCTGACGCCTTGAGCCCCTCTCCCTCCGGACGCGGGGAAGGGCCATGGATGGCCCTGCTCTGAGGAGCGAGGAAGAGGGGTTGGGGTGAGGGTTCGGCCAGTGCGGAACGCTACGCTTCGCCCGAACCCTCACCCGCCCTGCCGGGCACCCTCTCCCGAGGGGAGAGGGGGAAAACCTTCCGTTACTTTTGGAACTCCTGCTGCCATGACCGCCACCGAAACCCGCAAGTTCGAAGCCGAAGTCGCCCAGGTGCTGCACCTGGTCACCCATTCGCTGTACTCGCACAAGGAGATCTTCCTGCGCGAGCTGGTCTCCAACGCGTCCGACGCCTGCGACAAGCTGCGCTTCGAGGCACTGGGCAAGCCCGAGCTGCTGGCCGGCGAGGGCGAGCTGCACATCGACGTGAGCTGGGACGAGGCCGCGCGCACCGTCACCGTGCGCGACAACGGCATCGGCATGACCCGCGACGAGGTGGTGGCGAACATCGGCACCATCGCCAGTTCGGGCACGCGCCGCTTCCTGGAAGCGATGAGCGGCGAGCAGAAGGCCGATGCGCGGCTGATCGGCCAGTTCGGCGTGGGCTTCTATTCCGCCTTCGTGGTGGCCGACAAGGTCACCGTGCTCACCCGCCGCGCCGACGCGCCGGCCGGCGAGGGCGTGAAGTGGGAGAGCGACGGCAAGGGCGAGTACGCGCTGGAGCAGGTCGAGCTGGCGGAGCGCGGCACCGCGGTGGTCCTGCACCTCAAGGCCGACGAGGACGAGTTCCTCAAGGCGTGGCAATTGAAGTCGCTGATCCGCAAGTACTCCGACCATGTCGCTTTCCCGATCCGCGTGCCGGTGGAAAAAGACGGCAAGGCGACCGGCGAGTGGGAAACCGTCAACGACGCCTCGGCGCTGTGGACCAAGCCCAAGTCCGAGATTTCCGACGCGGACTACCAGGGTTTCTACAAGTCGCTGGGCCACGACTTCAACGACGCGCTGGCCTGGACGCACAACCGCGTCGAGGGCAGCCAGAGCTTCACCACGCTGCTCTACATCCCCGCGCAGCCGCCGTTCGACCTGATGATGGGCGGCCGCGACGAGCGCAAGGGCCTGAAGCTCTACATCAAGCGCGTCTTCATCATGGACGCGGCCGAGGAGCTGCTGCCGAACTACCTGCGCTTCGTGCGCGGCGTGGTGGATGCCGACGACCTGCCGCTGAACGTGAGCCGCGAGATCCTGCAGCACAACCGCCAGCTGGAGCGCATCAGGGCCGCCTGCGTGAAGCGCGTGCTGGACCTGATCGAGAAGCTGGCCAAGGACGAGCCGGAGAAGTTCGCCACGTTCTGCAAGGCCTTCGGCAACACGCTGAAGGAAGGCATCAGCGAGGACGCGTCGAACCGCGATCGCATCGCCAGGCTGCTGCGCTTCGCTTCCACCAGGGGCGAGGGCGCGCAGCAGAACGTCTCGCTGGACGACTACATCGGCCGCATGGCGGTGGGCCAGGACGCGATCTGGTTCATCACCGCCGACAGCTACGCCGCCGCCGCCGGCAGCCCGCAGCTGGAAGCCTTCCGCGCCAAGGGCATCGAGGTGCTGCTGATGTTCGACCGCATCGACGAATGGATGGTCGGCTACCTGGGCGAATACGAAGGCAAGAAGCTGCGCAACGTGGCCAAGGGCGAGCTGCCGCTGGACGAGGCGGAGAAGAAGCAGCAGGAGGAAGCAGCGAAGGAAGCCGAGCCGCTGCTGAAGAGGCTCAAGGAACTGCTCGGTGATCGCGTGGGCGACGTGAAGGTTTCCGCCCGCCTCACCGATTCGCCCTCGTGCCTCGCGCTCAGCGACTACGAGATGGCGCCGCACCTCGCGCGCCTGCTGCGCGAAGCCGGCCAGGAACTGCCCGAGAGCAAGCCGACGCTCGAGATCAATCCGCAACACGCCTTGCTCAAGCGCGTCGAAAGCGAAGCGGACGACGCCAAGGCGAAGGACCTGGCGACGCTGCTGCTGGAACAGGCCGAGATCGCGGCCGGTGCGCAGTTGGCTGATCCGGCGGCCTTCGTGCAGCGGATGAACCGGGTGCTGCTGGGGGCGTAAGCCGTCGCGTCGGCAAGGCTTGCGCAAACGAAAAGGCCCGTCGCATGCGACGGGCCTTTGACATCTGTCCCCGCGGATTTACCGGGTGTGGGCGGGAGCGTTGCTGGACGTGCTCTGCGTCGCCTGCGCCGGGGCGTGCATCGATGCCGGCATCGGCTGGCTGCTTCCCCGGTAGGTCGGCCGGTAGCCGTCGCCGTAACGCGAGACGGGCACGGACCGATGCCTGTCCCTGCCGAATCGGAACATGTCCTGGCTGGCCAGCGCGAGGCGGTCGCCGTCGAGGTGTACCCAGTACCAGGAGCCCGGCGGCACCGGTTTGGTCGAGACGTAGGTGAAGTAGGCCTCGTAGCTGCCGCTGCCGTTGGGCGTGGCCAGCAGCGCCATGTTCATGATGAACTGGCTGGATACCGGCTTGCCGTGCTTGTCGGTGGCCGGTTTGCGGATCATCTCGCTCAGGTTGTCCTGCAGCAGGCGGGTCATCTTCGGCGAAAGCTCGTAGGCCGGCGAAGCCTGGGTGACCTTGCCCGCGGCATCCACACGCACCAGTACCGGTTCGACCCGGTGGGGAAACTGGTTGAGTGACATCGAGTCGCCGGCGCTGGCGCTGGTGCTGCCCAGAAGCGCGACGACCACGGCGGAAAGCAACTGCTTGCGCATGTCCATCTCCTTGTGACAGTGGGGCACCCACCTATCTACGCTGCGTCCATGACTGGGTCAAGTGAAGGAAGATTCATGCGCGACATGCATGGGATGGCGCGACGGCAGTCGCATCTTTTCACGTTTCGATAATCTTCCGTCGCCGCGGCTTCTTCTCCGACGCCACCAGCAATTGCTGCAGGTAGGCGATGCCTTCCTCCTCGGGAAAGAACGCCACCACGTCGGCGACGCTGAGCTGGTAGCGCTCGCGCAGGGCCAGGAATTCCGTGCGGGCGCGGGCGAGGCGTTCGGCTTCGGCAGCCTTCTTGCCGAGGGGCCTGGGTTTCGGCTGGGGCTTGGGCTGCTTCGGTTCGGGCTTGGTCTGGTCGAGTGCGGCAAGCTCGGCCTGGAACTGGCGGAAATCGTAGGACTTGGAACTCATGGCTCTGGCATAGTCAGGGGGCGAAACCATTTTCGCATGTCGCGACGGCACTGGGTGGCGGACTTCCGGCTATCGGCCGGATCGCGTCTAATGCGGCGCTGGTTCATGCGAAACGTCCGCGATGAGTGCGCTGCTGCTGCTGTTCGTCTGTCTGGCGCTGGGCGTGCTGGTGCGCCGTTATGCGCAACCGCCGGCCGGCATCGTGCAGGGGCTGAACTGGTGGGTGCTCGACATCGCGTTGCCGGCGCTGGTGCTGGAGCTGATCCCGCGGCTGAAGTTCGACGCCGGACTGTGGTTCCCGGTGGCGGCGATGTGGCTGGTGTTCTTCGGTGCCTGGCTGTTGTTCGCGTGGCTGGGGCCGCGGCTGGGCTGGTCGCGCGGGCGCGTCGGCGCGCTGATCCTGGTGTGCGGGCTGGGCAACACCTCGTTCATGGGCTACCCCATGCTGCAGGCCCTGCACGGGCAGGAGGGGCTGACGCTGGCCGTGGTGGCCGACCAGCTCGGCTGCTTTCCGCTGCTGGCTTCGGCGGGCGTCGTGGTGGCCTGCCTGTATGCCGGGCGCACCCCGGAGCCGGGCCAGATCGTGCGCCGCATCCTCACGTTCCCCGCCTTCATCGCGCTGGTGGCAGGTATCGCGGCCGGCTTGCTGGGCGGCTGGCCTGCCGTGCTCGATGGCGTGTTCAAGCCGCTGGGAGACACGCTGACACCGCTGGCACTGTTCTCGGTGGGACTGCAGTTCCGCCTGCAGGCGGGTGGAGGCCGGCTTGGCGCGGCGGTCGGTGGACTGGGCTGGAAGCTGCTGCTGGCGCCGGCGCTGTGCTGGGTGCTGGGCGTGGCGACCGGCGTGGGCGGGCTCACGCTCACCGTGGGCGTGCTGCAGGCCGCGATGGCGCCGATGGTGTCGGCCACCATCCTCGCCGACGAGTACGGACTGGACCCGGGACTGGCGAACACCGTGCTCGGCGCCGGCACCGTGCTGTCGCTGCTCACGGTGCCACTGATGAATCTGTGGTTGCCGGCCGGTTAGCCGACGGAATGCAGCCGTGGCAGATGCCAACCCCACAGCACCGCGCCCATGCGCAGGCCGAGGATGACCAGCACGCCCGTGGCGATCGCCCAGGATGGCCGCACGCCGGCCGCCTTCAGCAGCAGATAGGCCACGATGCCGGCGATGGCCGCGCTGGCATAGATGTCCTGGCGGAAGATCAGGGGCACCTGCACGCTCATCATGTCGCGCAGCATGCCGCCGGCGGCGCCGGTCATGGTGCCCATCAGCACCACGACGATGGGCGAATGCCCGCCGGCCTCGGCCACCTGTGCGCCGCTGATGGCGAACAACGCCAGACCCAGCGCATCGGCCGCCAGCAAGGCGTGGCTCAGGGGAGGCAGGCAGGCGCTCCAGAGCATGGCGAGCAGCGCGGTGGCCAGGATCACCACGAGATAGCGCGCGTCGCGTATCCAGAAGATCGGGTGGCGGTCCAGCAGTAGGTCGCGCAGCGTGCCGCCGCCGATCGCCGTGATCGACGCCAGTGCCAGCCCTCCGAGCAGATCCATGCCGGTGCGCGCGGCGGTCAGCGCACCGCTGATCGCGAACACGGCGACGCCGATCAGGTCGAGCAGATAGAGCAGTACGCGTGGCGTCCGGCTGTCGGTCATGACGAGGCTCTGCGGAAATCGGGGCGATAATGCCATCGATGAAAGTTCCGCACACCGACCAACCGACCGAAGTGCGCGCCGACGTGTGGCTGTGGGCCGCGCGCTTCTTCAAGACGCGCAGCCTCGCCAAGCAGGCGATCGGCGGCGGCAAGATCGACGTCAACGGTGCCGGCTGCAAGCCGGCCACGCTGCTGCACGCGGGCGACGTGCTGCGCATCGGCCGCGGCGAGGAACGGCTGGAGGTGGCGGTGCTGTCGCTGTCGGAGCGCCGTGGGCCGGCCAGCGTGGCGCAAGCCTTGTACCGCGAGAGCGAAGCCAGCCGGCTGGCGCGCGAGGCGCAACGCGTGCAGCGCCGGCTGCTCGGCATGCAGGCGCCACCGCAGCGCCCGGACAAGCATGCACGAAGGGAGTTGCGTCGCCTGAAAGACGGCGGTTGAGCAGTGCATCGCAGATTGCGGCGAGGTTCTGGCGCAGCATGCGCAGCCATGGAGGGTCGCACCGGTTTCGCGATCCCCACCGGACGGAATGGCGAGGAGTCGCGCAATGAACGGCATGGGAATCTTCAGGCGACTGCTGGGCGGCGCGGCGGCTGGGCGGCCGGAACCGCGGCGGCAGGCCCCGCTGGGCACGCGCATGCTGGTGGTGGACGATTCGCCGACGATCTGCGCCGTGCTGGGCCGCATGCTGGAACAGGACGGCTATGCGGTGCAGCGGGCCGGCGACGGCGAGCGTGCACTGGAGCTGGCGAAGGCCGAGCTGCCCGAACTGATCTTCCTCGACATCGTGCTGCCGGGCATCAACGGCTTCGCGGTGCTGCGCGCGCTGCGCCACGACCCGCTCACCGCGCACATCCCGATCGTGATGATCAGCGGCAACCCGCAGGCCACCGAGCAGTTCTATGTGCAGCGCTTCGGCGCCGACGACTTCATCAGGAAGCCGTTCGGCCGCGCCGACGTGCATGCCAGCATCGCCACGCTGGTACGGGCGGGACGGCTGGCCGCGCGACCGGCCGAACCGGTTGTACCCACCGCGGTGGCCACGGGCGCCATGCCCGATGTGGTGCCTGGCATGGCGGCCTGAGGCGCGTCATCCACGACCGCGCGGAACCCCTTCAGGACTTGAGTCCCAGCGCCTTGGCCACGCCTTCGCCGTAGGCCTGGTCGGCGTTGCCGCAATGTTCGACATGGCGGCGCTGGATTTCCTCCGGCATGCCCTGCATGGCCCGCGCGGTGTTCTCGAACAGCGCCTTCTTCTGTTTCGCGCTCATCAGCCGGAACAGCGCGCCGGGCTGCGGGTAGTGGTCCTCGTCCACGCAGTGGTTCCAGTGGTCGGCCGCGCCTTCCAGCGCCAGCGGCGGCTCGCGGAAATCCGGCTGCTCCTGCCATTCGCCGTAGCTGTTCGGCTCGTAGGCCAGCGTGCCGCCGTGGTTGCCGTCCACCCGCATCGCGCCGTCGCGGTGGAAGCTGTGGTACGGGCAGCACGGGCGGTTCACCGGGATCTGATGATGGTTCACGCCGAGGCGGTAACGCTGCGCGTCGCCGCAGGAGAACAGCCGCGCCTGCGGCATCCTGTCCGGCGAGAAGCCGATGCCGGGCACCACCTGGGCCGGGTTGCACGCGCTCTGCTCGACGTCGGCGAAGAAGTTCTCCGGATTCCTGTTGCGCTCCCACATACCCACCTCGACCAGCGGGTAGTCCTTTGTGCGGCCACGCCTTGGTGAGGTCGAACGGGTGGTACGGCACCCGGGACGCATCCTGCTCCGGCATGACCTGCACGCACAGCTTCCACTTCGGGAGGTCGCCGTGCTCGCCGGCCACCGTGGTGAAGTGGGCGAACAACTCGGTCTGCTTGCCGACCCTGGAGAAGATCTTCGCCTTGGTGTACCGGGCGATGTCCTTCGTCACGGTGAAGGTGCCGAAGGCGCCGGAGCCCTTGGCGTGCATGCGTCGCGCGGGGACCGCCTCGCGGTCGAAGTGGGCGAGCTTCTCCAGCAGCCACACGTCCTGCAGCAGGGCCGGGCCGCGCGGCCCGGCGGTGAGGATGTCCTGGTTGTCCGGCATCGGCGCACCGGCGGCGGTGGCCAATGGAATCCGCTCGTTTCGATGCGGCCGATAGCATGCGGCTATGGGCCGCCGTCCGCGTCGATGGCGGACACGCAGGAATGCCACATCCGTGGTGGACGGCGGGTGATGCCGGCGTGCGCAGCGCGGCTCAGTCGATCAGTTCGTGCGCCGTGGCGTGTGCCGCCGCGCGGATCTCCTCGCGGAAGGCGTCGTCTTCGACGGTGCGCGCCAGCACCATGCCGCCCACGCACAGCGCGGCGAGGGCGAGTCCGCGTCGGCGCGCGGCCTGCGTGCCGGCGGGCGCATTGGCGCCAGGCGCGAGCATGCCGGCCATGCGTTCCAGCAGTCCGCGATAGGCGTGCTTCACGCCGGGACTGGCGCGAGCCACGTCGGAAGGCAGGGCGATCATCGGGCAGTGGCCATCGATGTCGTCCAGGTGCTCGCGGGAGAGATAGACGTCGACCATCTGGCGGGCGAACGCTGCCCCGCGGCGCCCCGGGTCGAAGTCCAGCTGCGGCCAGCGCGCGACCGGGTCGAAGTCCTGGTAGGCAGATACCGCTTCCACGAACAGTTCTTCCTTGGTGCGGAAGTGGTTGTAGAAGCCGCCGCGGGTGAGGCCGGCGCTGGCCATGATTTCGTCGATCGAGACCTCGATGAAGCCCTTGCGGTTGAACAGCGCGCGGGCGCACTCGACGATGCGCGCGCGGGTCCGCTGCTTGTGTTCGGCGTGGTACGGCATGGCGGTTTCCTCCGGTGCCGGCGCAGCGTAGCGCCGATGCTGAATATGTTCTTGAACATATGTTGATGCGGCGCAGACTGGGGCCCTCCCTCACCGAGGAGTTCCCGATGAAGCTGTACTACGCCCAGACCTTCAATCCCCGCAAAGCCTGTGCGGTGGCGAAATACCTCGAATTGCCGATCGACTTCGTGCGCGTCGACCTTGCGCATGGCGAGCATCGGCAGCCGCCGTACCTCGCGCTGAACCCGAACGGCAAGGTGCCGCTCCTGGTCGACGGCGCGCTGCGCCTGTGGGAGGCGGACGCGATCATGGTGCACCTGGCGACGCGGGCTGGCTCGGAGCTGTGGCCGTCCGATCCGGCGCTGCAGGTCGAGGCGTTGCGCTGGCTGTCCTGGAACCAGGCGCATTTCTCGCGGCACGGCGGCACGCTGTATTTCGAGCATCTGATCAAGCCCCTGCTGGGCCTGGGCGAGGCCGATGCGGCCGCGGTGGCGGAGGCGGAGAAGTTCTTCCGGAGTTTTGCGGCCGTGCTCGACACGCACCTGGCGGGGCACGAATGGCTGCTGGGCGGCCGGCTTGGCGTGGCGGACTTCGCCGTCTCCACGCCGCTGGGCTGGGCGAAGGAAGCCAGGCTGCCGCTGGACGGCTTCGAGCACGTCGCGCGCTGGCACCGGCAGCTGCAGGCGTTGCCGGCATGGCGCGAGCCGTTCCCTGACGTGGCGGCCACCGGCGCCGTGGCCTGAATCCGCCCGCTTGCGCCCGCCCGCGTCGGCACGGAAACTGTGCCGACGCGGGCGTCTTCGCTGGCGAAGGGGGCAGGGGATGGCCGGTTTCGGATTGTTGAAGCGGCTGGTGGCCGGCGGCGAGCGCCGCCACAGCGAGCCGCGCGTGCGCGCGCCGGTGGCTACCCGGGTGCTGGTGGTGGACGACTCGGCGACGATACGCGCGGTGCTGGGCAAGATGCTGGGCCAGGACGGCTACGAGGTCATCAAGGCCGCCGATGGCGAAAGCGCGCTGGAGCTGGCGCGCAGCGGGCAGCCGCACCTGGTGTTCCTCGACATCGTGCTGCCCGGCATGTCCGGCTTCGAGGTGCTGCGCACCCTGCGGCGCGAACCGGCCACGCAGCCGATCCCGATCGTGATGATCAGCGGCAATGTCCAGGCCACCGAGCAGTTCTACGTGCAGCGCTACGGCGCCGATGATTTCATGAAGAAGCCGTTCGGCCGCGCCGAGGTATTCGAGCGCATCCGGCAACTGGTGCTGGCGGGCCGCCTGCCGACGCGTGCGCCGGTGGAGCAGGCACTGCCGCCAGCCGGGATGAGCCAGGCCGAGTGGGATGCGATCCCCGACATCGCGATGCCGGACGAGGCTCCGGCCGCGCACGGGCTGCCGGCGGACCCGGACCAGCCGGCGCCGCCGGCCTCAGCGTAGGCCTTTCAGCCGGTACAGCGCCTCCAGCGCCTCGCGCGGTGTCAGTGCATCGGGATCGATGGCGTCCAGTGCATGCTCCACGGCGGAGGGGGCGGGCGGCGCGAACAGGCCGAGCTGGGGCGAGGCAGCGGCGGCGGCCGCCGGCGTGCCGGCATGCGCGTGCATGCCGCGCTCCAGTTCCGCCAGCGTGCGGCGCGCGTCGGCGATCACCGCCTTGGGCAGGCCGGCCAGCGCCGCCACCTGCAGGCCGAAGCTGCGGTTGGCGGGGCCGTCCTTCACCGCGTGCATGAACACCAGTTGTTCGCCGTATTCCACCGCGTCGAGGTGCACGTTGGCGATGGCGGGGTATTCGCCGGCGAGTTCCGTCAGCTCGAAATAGTGCGTGGCGAACAGGGTGAATGCGCGGCTGCTGGCGGCGAGGTGCACCGCCGCGGCGCGCGCCAGCGCCAGGCCGTCGTAGGTGCTGGTGCCGCGGCCCACCTCGTCCATCAGCACCAGGCTGTGCGCGGTGGCGTTGTGCAGGATGTTGGCCGTCTCGCTCATCTCCACCATGAAGGTGGACTGGCCGCGCGAGAGGTCGTCGCCGGCACCGATGCGGGTGAAGATGCGGTCGATCGGCCCGATCACCGCGCGGCTGGCCGGCACGTAGCTGCCGATGTGGGCGAGCAGCACGATCAGTGCGTTCTGCCGCATGTAGGTGCTCTTGCCGCCCATGTTGGGGCCGGTGATGACCAGCATGCGGCGCGTGTCGTCGAGGGCGAGGTCGTTCGGCTCGAACGGTTCCTCGCGTACCTTTTCCACCACCGGGTGGCGCCCGCGCTCGATCGCGATGCCGGGTTCGTCGCTGAGTTCGGGGGCGACCCAGTCCAGCGTTTCGGCGCGTTCGGCGAGGGTGGCCAGCACGTCGAGTTCCGCGATCGCGGCGGCGGCCTGCTTCAGCGGTTCCAGCTTTTCGGTGAGCGTGTCGAGCAGGGCCTCGTACAGCGCGCGCTCGCGCATCAGCGAACGCTCCTTCGCCGACAGCACCTTGTCCTCGAACTGCTTCAGTTCCTCGGTGATGTAGCGCTCGGCGTTCTTGGTGGTCTGGCGGCGCGTGTAGTGCGCGGGCGCCTTGTCCGACTGCGCCTTGCTGACCTCGATGTAGTAGCCGTGCACGCGGTTGTAGCCCACCTTCAGCGTGGGAATGCCGCTGGCGGCCTTCTCGCGCTCCTCCAGCTCCACGAGGTACTGGTCGGCGTGGGTGGACAGTCGCCGCAGCTCGTCCAGTTCGGCGTCGTAGCCGTCATTGATGACGCCGCCGTCGCGTTGCAGCACCGGCGGCTGCGGCACGATGGCGCTGGCGAGCAGGGTCGCGTTGTCGGCGTGGTCGCCGATGCGCGCGACCAGCGCGTGCAGCAATGGACTGTCCAGCGTGGCGATCTGTCCGCGCAACATCGGCGCTGCGGCAAGGCCGTCGCGCAAGGTGGAAAGGTCGCGCGGCCGCGCCGAGCGCAGCGCGACGCGGGCGAGGATGCGCTCCAGGTCGCCGATGCCGCGCAGTTTCTCGCGCAGCGCTTCGAACTGGCGGCTGTCGATCAACGCGCCGATGGCCTGATGGCGCGCACGAAGCACCTCGCGCGAACGCAGCGGCCGGTTGAGCCAGCGCCGCAGCAGGCGCGCGCCCATCGGCGTCACGGTCTCGTCCAGCACGCCGAGCAGGGTGTGTTCGGTGCGGCCGCTGGGGTGCGTGTCGAGTTCGAGATTGCGGCGCGTGGCGGCATCCAGCGCGATGGTTTCGCTGGCCGCTTCCACCGCCATGCCGCTGAGGTGCGGCAGCGCGCTCTTCTGGGTTTCCTCGACGTAGCCGAGCAGGCAGCCGGCCGCGCCGATCGCCAGCGGCAGCTTGTCCACGCCGAAGCCGCCAAGATCGCGGGTGCCGAAGAAACGATTCAGTTCGCGCCGTGCCGCATCGCTCTCGAAATGCCACGGTGGCCGCTTGCGCAGGCCGGGCAGGGCGGCGACCAGCTTCGGCCAGGCCACGCTTTCGTCCACCAGGGTTTCGGCCGGCTGCAGCCGCGCGAGTTCCGCGGCCAGCGCCTCCGCGTTCGGCACTTCGCTGAGCAGGAAGCGGCCACTGGAGAGATCCACCCACGCAAGGCCATAGCCATCCTTCGCGCCCGCGCTGATCGCCAGCAGCAGGTTGTCGCGGCGTTCCTCCAGCAGTGCGGCGTCGGTCACCGTGCCCGGCGTCACCACGCGCACCACCTTGCGCTCGACGATGCCCTTGGCCAGCGCCGGGTCGCCGATCTGCTCGCAGATCGCCACCGATTCGCCGAGGCGCACCAGCTTGGCGAGATAGTTCTCCACCGCATGGTAGGGCACGCCCGCCATCGGGATCGGCGCGCCGGCCGACTGCCCGCGCTGGGTCAGCGTGATGTCCAGCAGCCGCGCCGCCTTGCGCGCGTCGTCGTAGAACAGCTCGTAGAAATCGCCCATGCGGAAGAACAGCAGCACGTCCGGGTGCGCCGCCTTGGCGGTGAGGTACTGGCGCATCAGCGGGGTGTGCAGGGAAAGGTCGTCTTGGCTCATGGGCGCGGCGGCATGGGTGGATCGCAGTGACCGGTCCGCGTTACCGTGCCGGTCTCAAGACCGGGAGTCTCGCATGGAGTCGTCGTCCGTTCCTACCGATGCCGAATTGCACGCGCTGGCGCAGGCGGTGGCGGAGGAGACGCTGCGCCAGCGGCTGATGCTGGTCACCGCCGAGTCCTGCACCGGCGGCTGGATCGCCAAGACGCTCACCGACCTGCCGGGCAGCTCGGCCTGGTTCGACGCCGGCGTGGTCACCTACAGCTACGAGGCGAAGCAGGGCTTGCTCGGCGTGGACCCGCGCACGCTGGAACACACCGGCGCGGTGAGCGAGGAGACCGCGCTGGAAATGGTTTCCGGCGCGCTGGCCCGTTTCGGCGCGGGCGTGGCGGTGGCGGTCACCGGCATCGCCGGTCCCGGCGGCGGCACGCCGGGCAAGCCGGTGGGCACGGTGTGGATCGCCTGGAAGCGCCGCGGCGGCTACGCGCACGCGCAGCTGTTCCATTTCGCCGGCGACCGCGAGGCGGTGCGCCGGCGGACCGTGGCCGCGGCCCTCGCCGGACTGCGGAAAACCCTGACGGAGTGAGGCGCCACGGGCCGGCTGGCGGGCTTGACCGGTGTGGGATACTCCATGATCGCAGCCCGTGAGACACGATCCGGGCATCATGCCCTCCAATCACAGCCCAACCGGAACCAAGACGATGGATGACAACAAGCGCAAGGCGCTCGCCTCCGCCCTCGGCCAGATCGAAAAGCAGTTCGGCAAGGGTGCCGTGATGCGCATGGGCGACCGCACCAACGAGGCGATCGATACCGTGTCCACCGGTTCGCTGGGCCTGGACATCGCGCTGGGCGTGGGCGGCCTGCCGCGTGGCCGCGTCGTCGAGATCTACGGCCCGGAGTCCTCGGGCAAGACCACGCTCACCCTGCAGGTGATCGCGAACTGCCAGAAGAACGGCGGCACCGCGGCCTTCGTCGACGCCGAGCACGCGCTCGATCCCACCTATGCGCAGAAGCTGGGCGTGAACGTGGACGACCTGCTGGTCTCCCAGCCGGACACCGGCGAACAGGCGCTGGAAATCGCCGACATGCTGGTGCGCTCCGGCGCGGTGGACGTGGTGGTGGTCGACTCGGTCGCCGCGCTGACGCCGAAGGCGGAAATCGAGGGCGAGATGGGCGACTCCCACGTCGGCCTGCACGCCCGCCTGATGAGCCAGGCGTTGCGCAAGCTCACCGCCAACATCAAGAAGTCGAACTGCCTGGTGATCTTCATCAACCAGATCCGCATGAAGATCGGCGTGATGTTCGGCAGCCCGGAGACCACCACCGGCGGCAACGCGCTGAAGTTCTACGCCTCGGTGCGCCTGGACATCCGCCGCATCGGCGCGGTGAAGAAGGGCGAGGAAGTGATCGGTTCCGAAACCCGCGTCAAGGTGGTCAAGAACAAGGTGGCGCCGCCGTTCCGCCAGGCCGAGTTCGAGATCCTCTACGGCGAGGGCACCTCGCGCGAAGGCGAGATCATCGAGCTGGGCGTGGCGCAGAACCTGATCGACAAGTCCGGCGCCTGGTACAGCTACAAGGGCGACCGCATCGGCCAGGGCAAGGAAAACGTGCGCCAGTTCCTGCGCGACAATCCCGCCATCGCCAACGAGATCGACGGCGAGCTGCGTGCCCGCCTGCTGGTGGGCGGCACCGGCAAGGCCACCGCGGCCTCCGAGGAAGCGCTGGAAGAGGCGTGAGGATTCGCCACCCTGCGCCCTCCCCCGCGTGCAGGGGAGGGGCGGGGTGGGACAGGGCCTTTGCATGAAACGTCGCGATGGCGATTCCGGCAAACCCCGGCCCAGCGCCTACGACAAGGCGCTGGGTCTGCTCGCGCGCCGCGAGCAATCCAGGCGCGAACTGCGCCGCAAGCTCGACCAGGGCGGTTACGCCGCCGGCGAAGCCGACGAGGCCGTCACCAGGCTAGGCGAACAGCACTACCAGGACGACGAACGCTTCGCCGGCATGCTGCTGCGCAACCGCGCCGGCCAGGGCTACGGCCCCTTGCGCATCCGCATGGAACTGAAGACCCACGGCCTGTCCGATGCAGCCATCCGCCGCCTGCTCGACGAGGCCGAGGTGGACTGGAACGCCAGCGCCGTCGCCCAGTTGCGCCGCCACTATGGCGGCAAGCCGGCCGCGGATCGCGCCGAGCAGGGCAAACGGGCACAATTCCTCCTGCGCCGCGGCTTTGCCGCCGCCACGGTAAGATACGCAACCCACGCCGAAGTGGACGAGGCCGACGAGGAAACTTGATCGCGGCGGAGTAGCGGCGTGCCTCCTCGCAGCCATCGCCGCCACGCATGAAAACCGCCGACATCCGCTCGACCTTCCTCGACTTCTTCCGCGCGAAAGGGCACACCATCGTGCCGTCCGCCTCGCTGGTGCCGGCCAGTGATCCGACCCTGCTGTTCACCAACTCGGGCATGGTGCCGTTCAAGAACGTGTTCCTGGGCAGCGAGAAGCTGCCCTACGTGCGCGCGGCCGACGTGCAGCGCTGCCTGCGCGCGGGCGGCAAGCACAACGACCTGGACGCCGTGGGCTACACCGCGCGCCACCACACCTTCTTCGAGATGCTGGGCAACTGGTCGTTCGGCGACTACTTCAAGCGCGAGGCGATCGCCTGGGCATGGGAGCTGCTCACCGGCGTGTTCAAGCTGCCGGCGGAGAAGCTGTGGGTCACCGTCTACCACACCGACGACGAGGCCTACGACATCTGGCACAGGCAGGTCGGCGTGCCGGCGGAGCGCATCGTGCGCATCGGCGACAACAAGGGCGCGCCGTTCGCCTCCGACAACTTCTGGCAGATGGCCGACACCGGCCCCTGCGGTCCTTGCACCGAGATCTTCTACGACCACGGCGCGGACGTGGCCGGTGGCCCGCCCGGTTCGCCCGACGAGGACGGCGACCGCTACATCGAGATCTGGAACCTGGTGTTCATGCAGTTCGACCGCGCGCCCGACGGCACGCTGTCGCCGCTGCCGGCGCCCTGCGTGGACACCGGCATGGGCCTGGAGCGCCTCGCCGCCGTGCTGCAGCACGTGCATTCCAACTACGAGATCGACCTGTTCCAGCACCTCATCAAGGTCGCCGCGGAGCTCACCGGCACGAAGGATCTCGCCAACCAGTCGCTGCGCGTGATCGCCGACCATATCCGTGCCTGCAGCTTCCTGATTGTCGATGGCGTGCTGCCGTCAAACGAAGGCCGCGGCTACGTGCTGCGCCGGATCATCCGCCGCGCGCTGCGGCACGGCTGGATGCTCGGCGTGCGCGGCGACTTCTTCTGGAAGATGGTGCAGCCGCTGGTCGAGGAGATGGGCGCGGCCTATCCCGAGCTGGCCGCGAAGCAGGCCTTCGTGGAAGACGCGTTGCGCACCGAGGAACAGCGCTTCGGCGAAACGCTGGAACACGGCATGCGCCTGTTCGACGAGGTGGCCGGCAAGCTCACCGGCAAGACCATCGCCGGCGTGGACGCATTCCGCCTCTACGACACCTACGGCTTCCCGGTCGACCTCACCGCCGACATCGCGCGGGAGCGCGGCCTCGCCGTCGACATGGCCGGCTTCGAGCAGGCGATGAAGGAGCAGCGCGAGCGCGCCCGCGCCGCGGGCAAGTTCGAGGCCAGGGGCCAGATGCCGGCGGAACTCGCCAGCCAGCTGGCGCCGACGGTTTTCCTCGGCTACGAAGCATTGGCCGCGACCGGTGCCAAGGTGCTGGGCATCGTGCGCGACGGCCGCCAGGTCGGGCAACTGGTCGAGGGTGAGCAAGGCTTCGTGATCCTCGACCGCACGCCGTTCTACGCCGAGTCCGGTGGCCAAGTGGGCGACACCGGCGCGCTGTCGAGCGGCAACGGCCGTTTCGAGGTGGCCGACACGCTGAAGATGGGCGGCGTGTTCTTCGGCCATGCCGGCACGTGGCATGGCGCACAGCCGCTGAAGACCGGTGATGCGGTGGGTGCGCAAGTCGATGCCACGCGCCGCCAGTCCATCGTGCTCAACCATTCCGCCACCCATCTGCTGCATGCCGCGCTGCGCAAGGTGCTGGGCAACCACGTCACGCAGAAGGGTTCGCTGGTGGCGCCCGATCGCCTGCGCTTCGACTTCGCCCACCACAAGCCCATGAGCCGCGAGGAACTCGCCGAGGTGGAGGCACTGGTCAACGCCGAGGTGCGCCGCAACGCGCCGGCCGAAGTGCGCCACATGGCCTACGACGACGCGATCGCGTTCGGCGCGATGGCGCTGTTCGGCGAGAAGTACGGCGACGAAGTGCGCGTGCTGAAGATGGGCGAGTTCTCCACCGAGCTGTGTGGAGGCACCCACGTGGGTCGCACCGGCGACATCGGCCTGTTCAAGATCGTCAGCGAGGCGGGCGTGGCCTCCGGTGTGCGCCGCATCGAGGCGGTCACCGGTGCCGGCGCGCTGGCCTGGGTGGCCGACGAGGAGCGTCGCCTCGGTGAGCTGTCGCACCTGCTCTCCAGCAGCGGCGACGACGCCATCGACAAGCTGCGCCAGCTGTTCGACAAGCAGAAGAAACTGGAACGCGAGCTGGAATCGCTGCGCGCCAGGGCAGCCGGGTCCGCCACCGCCGAATTGGCTGGCGGCGCGCACGACGTCGCCGGCATCAAGGTGGTGGCTGCGCGATTGGAGGGCCTGGACGCCAAGGCATTGCGTGACAGCGTGGACCAGCTCAAGCAGCAACTGGGCGACTGCGTGATCCTGCTGGCCGGTGCGGCGGATGGCCGCGTGGCGCTGATTGCCGGCGTGCACGGGCGTGCGCTGGGCCGCATCAAGGCCGGCGACGTGGTTTCGCACGTGGCGAAGCAGATCGACGGCAAGGGCGGCGGCCGCCCCGACATGGCCCAGGGCGGCGGCGTGGACACCCCCGGGCTGGCAACAATCCTTGCGGATCTGCCGTCGTGGGCCGCCGGCGAGCTGTCGGCCTGAGCTAACGTGTCACCCCAACTTTCGCCATAGGTCATGCCTGTGCGCATTGCGCCAGTGGCGGATGCTCGCTAGTATCGTTTGAATGTCGACGGTGTCCTGTTACGGCAAATTGGTTGTCGCGGCAGGTAGCCTGATGGAGAGCCGGGAAGGCGGTAGGGCCTTCGACGGGTCAATCGTCGAACTGTGGTGATGGAGGCTCAGGGGTGAGGCGCCATCGCTTGCAGGTCTGGAACTTGGAATTAATGGAGCAGCAACCATGTTGATTCTGACCCGCAGGGTTGGTGAAACCCTGATGATCGGCGACGAGGTGACCGTCACCGTTCTGGGCGTGAAAGGCAATCAGGTGCGCATCGGCATCAACGCGCCGAAGAACGTCGCCGTGCATCGCGAAGAGATCTACCAGCGGATCAAGGGCGAGCACGAATCGGGTGGCGACACGCACCACGGCGACGCCGACGAACATTGATCGCGGCATCCGGTCTTTACCTCAAGCCGGTCGGCGGTTATCCTTGCCGACCCTGCCGCAGCACCACAAATCCGGAGAGATGCCCGAGTGGCCGAAGGGGCTCCCCTGCTAAGGGAGTATAGGGTCAAAAGCCTTATCGAGGGTTCGAATCCCTCTCTCTCCGCCAGATACGCAAAACGCCCCCACGTGGGGCGTTTTGCGTATCTGGCGGAGAGATGGTGGTGGACGAACCCTTCGTTCGACAAATTCGCCGGGAGCGAATCTGGACAGCCGCAGGCTGGCCCTGGAGCGCGCAGCGCGGAAGGGCGAACTCCATGGATGGAGTTCGCAATCCCTCGCGTCAGGTCGACTCGACGTTGATCGCAGCACGCCCCCACGTGGGGCGTTTTGCGTATCTGGCGGAGAGAGGGTGGTGGACGAACCCTTCGTTCGGCCAGTTCGCCGGGAGCGAGTCTGGACAGCCGCAGGCTGGCCCTGGAGCGCGCAGCGCGGAAGGGCGAACTCCATGGATGGAGTTCGCAATCCCTCGCGCCGGGTCGACTCGACGTTGATCGCAGCACGCCCCCACGTGGGGCGTTTTGCGTATCTGGCGGAGAGATGGTGGTGGGCGAACCCTTCGTTCGGCCAATTCGCCGGGAGCGAATCTGGACAGCCGCAGGCTGGCCCTGGAGCGCGCAGCGCGGAAGGGCGAACTCCATGGATGGAGTTCGCAATCCCTCGCGCCAGGTCGACTCGACGTTGAGCGGAACAGGCCTTGATGCGCATTGCGCATCCCGTGCCGCGAATCGCCCATTGGAAAGCCGCGACATCGCTGCCGCGGCTTTCCCGCGCACGCGGGTGCAATTACCAGATCTTCACCCGCCGCTCCCCATCCCGCACCATGGCGTCGCCGCTCTTGCACTGGAACGCCGCGGCGAACGCGGGCATGTTGGACGGCGCGCCGATCGCGCGGAATTTCGCGGGGGCGTGCGGGTCGGTGTTGAGCAGGGTGAGCTGGGCTTCGGGGCGGATGCTGCCGCGCCACACGCGGGCCCAGTTGAGGAAGAAGCGCTGGTCCTGGGTGTAGCCGTCGATCTTCGACTTCGCCTCGGCGGGGTTCTTCGCCAGCGCCATCTGCAGCGCGTCGTAGGCGGCGTTGAGGCCACCGAGGTCGCCGATGTTCTCGCCCATGGTGAGGCGGCCGTTGACGTGCTTGCCGGGCAGCGCCTCGTAGCTGTCGAACTGGGCGGCGAGCTTGTCGGCGCGTTCGTCGAAGGCCTTGCGGTCGGCGTCGGTCCACCAGTTCGCGTTGTTGCCCCTGGCGTCGAACTTGCTGCCCTGGTCGTCGTAGCCGTGGCCCATCTCGTGGCCGATCACCGCGCCGATGCCGCCGTAGTTGAGCGCGTCGTCGGCCTTGGCGTCGAAGAACGGCGGCTGCAGGATCGCGGCGGGGAACACGATCTCGTTCTTCTGCGGGCTGTAGTAGGCGTTGACGGTCTGCGGGGTCATGCCCCATTCGTCGCGGTCCACCGGCTTGCCGATCTTGCCCACCATGTAGTCGTAGTTGAACTTGCGCGCGGCCTGCACGTTCGCGTAGTAGTCGCCGGGCTTCAGCGCGAGGCCGCTCCAGTCGCGCCACTTGTCCGGGTAGCCGATCTTCGGCGTGAAGCTGGCCCACTTCTCCAGCGCCTTCCGCTTGGTGGCGTCGCTCATCCACTCCAGCTTCTCGATGCGCGCCTTGTAGGCGGCACGCAGGTTGTCGACCAGCTCTTGCGCGCGCTGCTTGGAGGCGGCAGGGAAGTGGCCGGCCACGTACAGTTCGCCCAGTGCCATGCCCATGCTGCCGTTGACGGTGCCGAGCACGCGCTTCCAGCGTGCCTGCATCGCCTGCTGGCCGTTCAGCGTCTTCTCGTTGAACGCGTAGTCTTCCTGCTGGAACGGCCTGGAGAGGTAGGGTGCGGCACCATCGATGGCGTGGAAGCGCAGGTAGGCCTGCCATTCGGCCACCGGCGTCCCCGCCAGCATGCGGTCGAATTCGGCGAAGAACTCCGGCTGCGACAGCGAGAAGCCATCGCCCACGTCGGCGCCCTGCGCCTTGAAGAACGCGGCCCAGTCGAAGTGCGGGGTGACCTGGTCGGCTGCGGCGATGCTGAGGTAGTGGTAGCGGTTCTCCGGCTTGCGCATCTCGGTGGGCAGCAGCGAGGCGGCGGCGAGTTTCGTCTCGAACGCCAGCACGTCCCTCGCTTGCGCCTGCGCCGCGGCGGCCGGCGTGCCGGTCAGCTCGAACAGCCTGGTGATGTGCGCCACGTAGGCGTCGCGGATCTTCGCGAAGTCGGGCTTGCTGTAGTAGTCGGGCGTGGGCAGACCGAGGCCGCCCTGGCCCGCGTAGGCGATCTCGCGGCTGGAGTCCTTGAAATCGCCGTTGCCGTAGAAGCGGAACGCCACCGGATGGCCTTGCGCGTAACTGTCGCGTATGTACGCGGCGACGCCGGCGCCGTCCCTGAGGCCGGCGATGCGTGCCAGCACCGGCTTGATCGGTGCGTAGCCGGCCTGGTCGATCGCCGCCTCGTCCATGCCCGAGGCGTACAGCCAGCCGATCTTCTGCTCGATCGAGCCAGGCTTGGCTGCGGCGGCGTGCTTCGCCGCCTGTTCCACGATCGTGTGCTGGATGTCCAGGCTGTCCTCGCGCAGCGCGTCGAACGAGCCCCAGCGCGTGCGATCGGCGGGAATCGGATGCGCGGCCACCCACTTCGCATTGACGAAGCCGTTGAAGTCCTGGCAGGCGTCGATCTTGGTATCCAGCTCGCGGACGTCGAACGAAGTGGCGGGCGCGGCAAGGGCGCCGGTGGCGAACGACAGGGCGACGGCGAGTGCCAGCGGCTTCGTGTAGCGGCAGGTCATGCGGGTGATCCTCGGAGCGTTGCGGTGCCGCGCGGTGCGCGGAAGAAAGAATTTGCGAAGCCGCAGGCTAGGGCAAATCCGCGGGGCGAGCCACAGTGACTTAGGTCATGGATGCGCGGGCGCATGGCGGCGACGATGGGCACGGTCGCCAGCGTCGGCGCCAGCCCCTAACATGCGCGCATGCCCGAATCCGCCCACCCCGTTTTCCGCCCGGCCACCGCGGCCGACGTTCCTGCCATCGTGGCCCTGGTCGAGTCCGCCTATCGCGGCGATTCCGGCCGCCGCGGCTGGACTACCGAGTCCGATCTGCTGGATGGCCAGCGTACCGACGCGGCCGGCGTCGCGACGCTGCTGGACCAGGCCGGCAGCATGCTGCTGCTGGCCGAGCGCGACGGCGTGCTGCTGGCCAGCTGCCACATCGAGCGACGCGGCGACTCCGGCTACTTCGGCATGTTCGCGGTCGACCCCGCGCAGCAGGGGGGCGGCCTGGGCAAGGCGGTGCTGGCCGAGGCCGAACGCATCGTGCGCGCCCAGTGGCATTGCCGCGCGATGCACATGACGGTGATCGTGCAGCGCGCGGAACTGATCGCCTGGTACGAGCGCCGCGGCTATCGGCGCACCGGCGAGTACCAGCCGTTCCCCTACGGCGACGAGCGCTTCGGCATTCCGCGCCGCGACGACCTGCGCTTCGAGGTGCTGCGCAAGGAGTTCGTCGGAGTGCCGGCATGAGCCTGGCGGGCGAGGGCTGGGTACGCGTGGGTACGCGCAGCGAATTGCTGCCGGGCGAATTCGCAGTGGTGTTCGACGGCGACACGCCGATCGCCGTGTACAACATCGACGGCGACCTCTACGCGATCGAGGACGTGTGCACGCACGACGGCGGCGACCTTGCCGGCGGCGAGGTGTTCGGCTTCGAGGTGGAATGCCCGCGCCACGGCGCGCGCTTCGATGTGCGCAGCGGCGCGGTGACGCGGCCGCCTGCGGTGGAGCCGGTGACCTGTTTCCCCGTGCGCGAGGAAGACGGTGCGATCTGGACCCGCGACGATCGTTGAGCGAGGTGGATTCTTGCGATCTTCCCCGATCGCGGAAGCCAAACGGGCGGCCATCCATGGCCGCACCTTTTCAAGGTGGTGCACTTTCAGAAGTGGTAGACGAAGGCCAGCGACTCGGCGAACTGGTTGCGCGAGCCGTACTGGCGCACCAGCGGGCTGGCGGCGGCATGGCCGAGCAGGTAGCCGTATTCCAGCGAGGCGGCCAGCCCGGTGTGCTGGCTGGTGGGTATGAACAGGTCGTACTCCAGCGCGGCGAGCTGGCTGCCGCCGCCCGGTTGCCAGACCGGCACGCCCAGCGCCTGCGCCGAGGCGGGCGTGACGCCGAAGAAGCGTCGCATCGCCGCATCGTTCATCGATTGCCAGCGCAGCTGCAGCGACTGCTCCAGCAGGCCGCCCAGCTTGGGCGGGTCCCATTCCGCGTAGAACTCCAGGTAGGCTCCGGCGCCGTTGACGTCATGGCTGAGATGCACGCCCGTGTCGAGCCGCGGGTTGAAGTCCCATTCCAGGTAGCCGCCGCCGGTGGCGCGCGGTGCCAGCGAGGGCAGCTTGCCGGCCAGCTCGTGGAGGTCATCGCGGTCGCGGCCCCACTGGAAGTCGCCGTAGAGGCCGCCGTGCAGGTGCGTGTCGCGGACCAGGTCCCACTGCAGGCCGTCCTGGGTGGACAGACTGAAGCCGTACTGCGGCAACTCAATGTCCACGAACGGGATCGGGTCGTCGCGGTGCGTGCGCGCCCCGGCCCAGCCAGGCATGCGCTGCGTGCCGGCGCCGATCGCCAGCGTGGGGGTGTCGCCGATGTCGGCCATGGCGGAGAACGGCAGCGACAGGCACAACAGGGCGGGCAGCAGGCGCGGGCAGGCAGCGGGCATGGGCGAGAGCGGCAGGGAGTCGAATCAGCTTAACGGGCGTATGCGCGTCCGGTTGTCACCGGCCATGCGCCCGCTCAGCCACGGTTCGGCCCGCACCGGGGAGCGGGCAGGGGAAAGGGCGCCGAAAGACAGCTTGCCTAACGTGCCATCTATCGATGCTGTGAGTGCGCCTCCTGATGTCCGTTTCCGGCTGGACCATCCTGTGTGATTTCGACGGCACGATCTCCGTCGAGGACGTGATCGACTCGCTGCTCGACCGCTTCGGCCGGCCGGGCTGGGAAGTGCTGGAGCAGGACTGGCGCGCCGGCCGCATCGGCTCGCGCGAGTGCATGGCCGGCCAGGTCGGGTTGCTGCAGATGACGCGTGCCGAGCTGGACGAGCACCTGCGCGAGCTGTGGATCGACCATGCGTTTCCGGGTTTCGTGGCGAAGGCGCGCGAGCTCGATGTGCCGATCCGCATCGTCAGCGACGGCCTCGACTACGCGATCCACCAGATCCTCGGCCGCTACGGCCTCGACGACCTGCCGCTGGCCGCGAACCACCTCGCGCCCGCCACGCCGCCGAAGCAGTGGCAGCTCACCTCGCCGTTCCAGGCCGAGGGTTGCCGCAGCGGCACCTGCAAGTGCGCCTGCGTGGCGCAGGCCCGCACCACGGGCGCGAAGACCCTGCTGATCGGCGACGGCGCCTCGGATTTCTGCGCGGCCGACCGCGTGGACTTCGTGTTCGCCAAGCACCGCCTGATCGAGCACTGCCGTGCCGCCGGCATCCCGTACATGCCGATCACCGGCTTCGAGGATGCGCTGGAATACCTGCCGCGCCTGCTCGACGGCACGCTGGCGCATCACGCGCGCTATCACGAAGCAGCGACGGCCTGAACGGGCCGTCCCACTTTTCCCGCCATACCCCCGCAACCTTTCCCCGGATCGACACCCATGAACATCGACAAGAACGCCGTCGGTTTCATCGACGACGCGCAACTGCTCGCCGACGAGGCCAAGTACAGCTCCTTCGGCGACACCGTGCATTACGTGGACCCGCCGAAGATCTTCCGCCACGGCGAGGGCAGCTACATGTTCGACACGGCCGGCACGCCGTTCCTCGACCTGCAGATGTGGTACTCGGCGGTCAACTTCGGCTACGGCAACCAGCGCCTCAACGACGCGCTGAAGAAGCAGATCGACGTGCTGCCGCAGGTGGCCAGCCAGTACCTGCACCAGACCCGCATCGAGCTGGCCAAGACCATCGCGCTGGACGCGAAGAAGAAGTTCGGCCTCGACGGCCGCGTGCACTTCAACGTCGGCGGCGCGCAGGCGATCGAGGATTCGCTGAAGATCGTGCGCAACGCCTGCAACGGCAAGAGCCTGATGTTCGCCTTCGAGGGCGGCTACCACGGCCGCACCCTGGGCGCCTCGTCGATCACCTCCAGCTACCGCTACCGCCGCCGCTTCGGCCACTTCGGCGAGCGCGCGATGTTCCTGCCGTTCCCGTACCCGTTCCGCCGCCCTAAGGGCATGACGGCGGAGGAGTATTCCGACAGCTGCGTGCGCCAGTTCGAGCGCCTGTTCGAGACCGAATACAACGGCGTGTGGGACCCCAAGACCAACCAGTGCGAATACGCCGCGTTCTACGTCGAGCCGATCCAGGGCACCGGCGGCTACGTCGTCCCGCCGATGGGTTTCTTCAAGGGCCTGAAGAAGGTGCTGGACAAGTACGGCATCCTGATGGTGTCCGACGAGATCCAGATGGGTTTCTGGCGCACCGGCAAGCTGTGGTCGATCGAGAACTTCGGCGTGACGCCGGACATCGTGGTGTTCGGCAAGGCGCTGACCAACGGCCTGAACCCGCTGTCCGGCCTGTGGGCACGCGAGGAGCTGATCAACCCGACCGTGTTCCCGCCGGGCTCCACCCATTCGACGTTCAACTCCAACCCGCTGGGCACCTCGCTGGGCCTGGAAGTGATCAAGATGGGCTACGAGCTGGACTACGAGACCACCGTGCCGAAGAAGGGCGCTCACTTCCTCGACGGCCTGCGCGAGCTGCAGAAGAAGCACAAGGAAATCGGCGACGTCGATGGCCTCGGCCTCGCGCTGCGCGCCGAGATCTGCACCGACGACGGCTTCACGCCGAACAAGGCACTGCTCGACAGGATGGTCGACATCGGCCTCGCCGGCGACCTCGAGCACAACGGCAAGAAGATCGGCCTCGTGCTCGACGTGGGCGGCTGGTACAAGAACGTGATCACGTTCGCCCCTTCGCTGGACATCACGCACGAGGAGATCGACCTGGCGATCTCGCTGCTGGATCAGCTGCTGACGAAGGCCAAGAAGGGGTGATCGCCGGTCGCGGTACGAACAAAAGGCCCGACGGGAAACCGCCGGGCCTTTTGCTTTCTCCGTTGCCCCTTGGAGAGAGGCTGGAGTGAAGGACAGGTGCTCGCGACAACCTTCATTCCCCTCGCCCGCAAACGAGACGCTAGACATCATTCCTCGTATCTCATCACCGTCATCCAGTCGCAACTTGAGACACGATAATTGCATTCGGACATTAAGTAATGAAGTGAACCGCCCCGGGTTCGGTGGAGGCTCCCACTCTTGAGAGAATGGAGCCATGAACAAGTCCACGAAGTTTTCCCCTGAGGTCCGCGAGCGAGCGGTGCGTATGGTGCAGGAGCACCGCGGCG
>NZ_JBFOHL010000013.1:0-117779 GCF_040812275.1 Rhodanobacter geophilus
GAACTCGGAAGTGAAACGCAGCCGCGCCGATGGTAGTGTGCACCTCGCATGCAAGAGTAGGTCACCGCCAGGGGCTTTATCCCTCAAACGCCCTCACCTTCCCCGGTGAGGGCGTTTGCTTTTCCTGGATCGCCGCTGCCATCGATGCAAGACCGGGATCGACGCGGGAACAACCAGGCAATGGCCTATCATCCACAGGCAGCCGATGACGGCGGCAGCGGAGCGCGATCTTGTTCGTACACGTCGAGACACGCCGGCGCCGGCAGCTGCAATGGGCCACGTTGCTGATTGTCAGCGTGTGCGTGCTGTGCTTTGTGTGGCTGGCCCTGCTGCCATTGCCGCGGCGGATCGCCGTGCTGCAGGAATGGGGCACCGTGCCGGCCAGCATCTTCAATGCGCACGAGCCGCTATGGCCGCAGCTGACCGATCCCTCGTTGCTGCGCTTGTTCACCGCGCTGTTCATCCACATCACCTGGTTGCACCTGCTCAGCAATCTGCTGTTCCTGGTGATCTTCGGGTTGCCAGGCGAGCGCACGCTGGGCTCGCTGCGCTTTCTGCTGTTGTTTGTGGTCGGCGGGATCGTGGCGAACCTGATCGGTGCGCTTTCGCTGGCTGGCGTGCGCCTGCCGATCATCGGCTGCAGCGGCGCGGTGTCGGCGGTGGTGGGCACTTATATGGCGTTGTTCCCGCGCGCGCGCCTGGGATTGGTGCTGCCGCTGGGCCTGTACTTGGAGTTCGTGCGGGTGCCGGCGTTCCTGCTGATCGGCATCTGGGTGCTGCTGCAACTGCTCTTCAGCTACGCCGGCCCCAGCTATGGGGCCTACGTGTGGTGGGCGCACATCGGCGGATTCGTGTTCGGCCTGGTATTCGCCCTGTTCTCGCGCGACGCGATCGCGCGGCGCCTGCGCCGCTGACTGTCAGTGACGATCGACGCCGGGCGACAGCCCATGACGGTGGGCGAAGCGGTATAGCAATCCACGCGCTATCGGCGTGGCCGCCACCTCGCGGAAGCAGTGCTGCGGATCGGACCCCTCGCGCCGCATGTCCGCGCGCTTGCGCTGGATGTAGGCGCGCATCACGTCGGCACTGAACTCCGGATGGAACTGCGTGCTGAGCGCATGCGGACCGTAGCGCAGCAGCTGATGCGGGTCGCGCGCGGAACGCGCCAGCACGATGGTGCCAGGCGGCGTTTCCAGCACGCTCTGCTCGTGCGTGGTATGGGCGCGGAAACTCGACGGCAGCCGGTCGGCCAGCGGATCGCTGGCGGCGGCGTCCAGTCGCTCGATCGATTGCGTGCCGATCTCGCGGCCGCCGTGGAGATAGTCGACGCGGCCGCCCAGCGCATGCGCCATCAATTGATGGCCGAAGCAGACGCCGAACAGCGGCAGGTCCGCGTCCATCGCATCGCGGATCCAGCCGGCCGCGCGTTCGCTCCAGGGCGCGCGTTCGGTGACCATCGCCGCCGAGCCGGTGATGATGGCCCCGGCCGCGGCCCGCGGTGGAGGCAATGCGTCGCCGGCAGCCACATCGACGACCTGCACGCGCTGCGGCGGCAACCGCGCGCCGAGCCGGAACCAGTGCGGGAAATCGCCGTGACGGGCACGGATCGCATCCGGCGCGCGGCCGGTGCGGATGATCAGGACGGGTTTCATGCGTTGCCGGATGGCTGGGGTTGGACGGGATCGTCGGGCGCTTCGATCGGTGGCAGTACCGCGAGCACTTCCTGCACCGTGGTAAGCCCGCGCGCCACCTGTTCGGCGGCGGAAATGCGCAGCGGACGCATGCCTTCGGCCAGCGCGGTCTGGCCGAAGTTGCCCAGTTCCAGCTGCGCCGCGATCAACCCGCGCAAGCGCGGGCTGATCGGCATCATCTCGTAGATGCCGGTACGGCCCATGAAGCCGGTGTTGCGGCATTCCAGGCAACCAACCGGTGCGCACACGGTTTCCGGCACGGGCAGCGGCCAGCCGTGGGTGAGCGCGGCCCATTCGTGCGGATCCTGCGCGGCTTCCCGCTTGCAGTAGGGGCACAGGGTGCGCACCAGTCGCTGCGCCACCACGCCGGTAAGGGTGGACTGGATCAGGTAGTGCGGTACGCCGAGGTCGAGCAGCCGCGTCACCGCACTGGGGGCGTCGTTGGTGTGCAGGGTGGAAAGCACCAGGTGGCCGGTGAGCGAGGCCTGCACCGCCATCTGCGCAGTCTCCAGGTCACGGATCTCGCCCACCATGATGATGTCCGGGTCCTGCCGCAGCAGGGTGCGCACGCCGGCGGCGAAATCGAGGTCGATCGAACTCTGCACCTGCATCTGGTTGAATTCGGGGGAGACCATCTCGATCGGGTCTTCCACCGTGCACACGTTCATCGCCGGCGTGGCGAGGTGCTTGAGCGTGGAGTACAGCGTGGTGGTCTTGCCCGAGCCGGTGGGGCCGGTGACCAGCACGATGCCGTGCGGCCGCTCCACCATGCGCCGCCACTGCACCGCCTCGCCCGGGGAGAAGCCGAGCTGGGCGAAGTCCTTCACCACCAGGTCGGGATCGAAGATGCGCAGCACCATCTTCTCCCCGAACGCCGTGGGCATGCTGGACACGCGCAATTCCACTTCGCGTCCGGTGCTGGAACGGGTCTTGATGCGACCGTCCTGCGGGCGGCGCTTCTCCGCCACGTCCATGCGCGCGAGGATCTTGATGCGCGCGGTCACCGCACTCATCACCGGCGGCGGCAGCTCGAACACCTTGTGCATCACGCCGTCGATGCGGAAGCGCATCTGCCCGGCCTCGCGGCGCGGTTCAAGGTGGATGTCCGAGGCGCGCTGCTCGAAGGCGTACTGCAGCAGCCAGTCGACGATGTGCACCACGTGGCGGTCGTCGGCACCGACCTCGCCGCTCTTGCCGAGCTCCACCAGCTGCTCGAAGTTGAGGATCGCCGAGGTGTCGTAGCCGCCGTTGGCCTTCGCGTCCTGCGCCAGCTGGATCGAGCGCTGTACGCCGTAGAACTCCTGCAGGTAGCGGTTGATGTCGATGGGACTCGACACCACGCGATGCACGTCCCGGCGCAGCATGTGCGAGAGATCGGCGGCCCAGGCCGCGTCGAACGGTTCGGCGGTGGCGAAGGTCACCTCGCCGGTTGCGGCCGCCACCGGCAGGATGCGGTGCCGCTGCGCATAGGCGTGGCTCACCACCTGGGTGACCGCGGCGACGTTGACCTTCATCGGATCGATCTTGAGATAGGGCAGGTCGGCGTGGCCGGCCAGCCATTCAACCAGGGCTTCCAGACTCAGCGGGCGCCCCGGCTCGCGCTGGTTCGGCAGCTTCGCGTTGGCGATCAGCACCAGCGGATGCAGCTCCACCGCGCTGCGGCCGGAACGCGAGCCCATGCGCACCTGCTTGGCATCGTCGGCCGTCACGTAACCGTCGACCACCAGCGCGGCCAGCAACTCGTCCAGTTCCAGCCGGCCGCGGCGGCCGAGCAGGCTTGCGATTTGAGGTGATGCGGCCATCCTCACGACTCCCCGGGGGGCGCGGTGCAACGGCGAAAAACCGCGCTGCGGCTATACTAACGCGCTTTGCTCACGGTCACGGAAAGCCATGTCCGCACGTACCTTCCAGGATGTGATCCAGACCCTCAACCGCTATTGGGCGGAACAGGGCTGCGTGCTGCTGCAGCCGCTCGACACCGAAGTCGGCGCAGGCACCTTCCATCCCGCCACCTTCCTGCGTTCGCTGGGCCCCGAGCCATGGGCCGCCGCCTACGTGCAGCCTTCACGGCGCCCTACCGACGGCCGCTACGGCGAGAACCCGAACCGCCTGCAGCACTACTACCAGTACCAGGTGGTGATGAAGCCGAACCCGGAGAACATCCTGGACCTCTATATCGGCTCGCTGAAGGAACTGGGCCTGGATCCGCTGGTGCACGACCTGCGCTTCGTCGAGGACAACTGGGAATCGCCCACGCTGGGTGCCTGGGGCCTGGGCTGGGAAATCTGGCTCAACGGCATGGAAGTCACCCAGTTCACCTACTTCCAGCAGGCCGGCGGCCTGGAGTGCCGCCCGGTGACCGGCGAGATCACCTACGGCCTGGAGCGCCTGGCGATGTACCTGCAGAACGTGGACAACGTCTATGACCTGGTGTGGACGGAAGGTCCGCACGGCAAGGTCACCTACGGTGACGTGTTCCACCAGAACGAAGTGGAGCAGAGCACCTACAACTTCGAGCACGCGAACGTGCCGGAACTGCTGCGCTGGTTCGATGTGTGCGAGGCCACCGCCAACCAGCTGATCGCCGCCAACCTGCCGTTGCCGGCCTACGAGCAGGTGATGAAGGCCAGCCACACCTTCAACCTGCTCGACGCGCGCCGTGCGATCAGCGTCACCGAACGCCAGCGCTACATCCTGCGCGTGCGTACGCTGGCACGCAGCGTGGCCGAGACCTACGTGGCGCAGCGCGAGAAGCTCGGCTTCCCGGGCCTGAAGAAGAACACCAGGGAGCAGGCCGCATGAGCGCCGCCAAGTCGCTGCTGATCGAACTCGGCACCGAGGAACTGCCGCCGAAGGCGCTGGACGAATTGTCCGCCGCCTTCCTGCGCGGCATCTGCGACGGGCTGGCCAAGCGCGGCATCACGGCCGCAATCGGTGAGGCGAAGGCGTACTGCTCGCCGCGGCGTTTGGCCATCCATGTGCCGCGCGTCGCCGCAATGCAGCCGGAACAGTCCGTCGAGCGCCGCGGCCCGGCGGTCAATGCCGCGCTGGATGCGCAGGGTCAGCCGTCCAAGGCGCTTGTGGGCTTCGCGCAGTCCTGCGGCGTGGATGTCGCGCAGCTGGAAAAGCTCGAGACCGACAAGGGTGCGTGGTTCGTGTTCCGTGCAGTGAAGCCGGGCCAGTCGCTCGCGTCGCTGCTGCCGGAAATCGTGGACGAGGCGCTCAAGGCCCTGCCGATTCCGCGTCCGATGCGCTGGGCCGACCATGACTACGCCTTCGTGCGGCCCGCGCACTGGCTGGTGATGTTGCATGGTGCGGACATCGTCGACGGCGAAGTGCTGGGGCTGGCCAGCGGCCGCAAGTCGCGCGGCCACCGTTTCATGCATCCGCAACCGGTGCACGTGGCCGACGCCGACGGCTGGCTTGATGCCATGCGCAGCGCAAAGGTGCTGGCCGACCCGGCCGAACGGCGTGAGCGCGTGCGTAATGAAGTGGCGCGCGTGGCGAAAGAAACCGGCGGCGTGCCGCGGCTGGACGATGCCCTGCTCGACGAGATCACGAACCTCACCGAGTGGCCGGTGGCGATCGCCTGCGATTTCGAGCGTGGCTTCCTTACCGTGCCGCCGGAAGCGCTGGTCACCACCATGGAGACCAACCAGAAATTCGTGCCGGTGTTCGACGCGGACGGCAGGCTCACCGAGCATTTCATCGGCCTCGCCAACATCGAATCGAGGCAGCCCGGCGAGATCCGCAAGGGCTACGAGCGGGTGATCCGCCCGCGCTTCGCCGACGCGAAGTTCTTCTGGGACGAGGACCTGAAGACGCCGCTGGCGAGTCATCAGGAGCAGCTCAAGAGCGTCACCTACCAGCAGGCACTGGGCAGCCTGTGGGACAAGAGCGTGCGCGTGGCCGAACTGGCGCGCATCATTGCCAATCGTGTCGGCATCGATGCGGGCGCCGCCACGCGCGCGGCCTCGCTATCCAAGTGCGATCTGTTGACCCGCATGGTGGGTGAATTCCCCGAGCTGCAGGGCGTGATGGGTCGCTATTACGCCAGCCATGACGGCGAACCGGCCGAGGTGGCCGTGGCGCTGGACAGCTACTACCAGCCGCGCTTTGCGCGTGACGGCATCGCGGCCGACAGACTCGGCCAGGTGCTGGCCGTGGCCGAGCGCCTCGACACGCTGACCGGCATCTTCGCGGTCGGGATGAAGCCCAGCGGCAACAAGGATCCGTTCGCCCTGCGGCGTGCCGCGCTGGGCCTGGCGCGCACCCTGATCGAGGGGCGGCTGGAGCTGGATCTGCGCGCGATGTTCGTCGAAGCGCTGGAGTTGCTGCCCGAGGCTGCCTTCGCGGCAGGCGTGAAGCCCGGCAAGGACGGCAAGCCGCCCGTGATCGATGTCGGCCAGCGGCGCGCCGCCCTGGCGAACGAGCTGGGCGACTTTCTGCTGGAACGCCTGCGCGGCTATTACGCGGAGCAGGCCTGCCCGGCCGAGGCCTACGAGGCCGTGCTCGCGGTACGGCCGGACACATTGCCCGACTTCGACCGCCGCCTGCACGCCGTGGTCGAGTTCGGCCGGCTGCCGGAAGCGGCAAGCCTGGCTGCCGCGAACAAGCGCGTGGCGAACATCCTGCGCAAGCAGGCCGAGGAGGGCGGGGCGCCGTTGCCGGACCAGGATGTGGATCCGGCACATTTCGAGAGTGATGCGGAGCGTGCCCTGGCCGGTGCACTCGCGGCGGCAGGCGAGGAGACCGTCGAGGCGCTGCGGCGTGGCGACTACACCAGCGTGCTGAAACGGCTCGCGCAGCTGCAGGCCCCCGTGGACACGTTCTTCGAGCAGGTGCTGGTGAATGCCGAGAATCCGGCGGTGCGCCGCAACCGTCTTGCCCTGCTGGGGCGGCTCAAGGGCGCGTTCGGCGCGGTGGCCGACATCGCGCTGTTGCGCGACTGAACGGTACAAACAAACGCGGCGGCCCGTTGGGGCTGCCGCGTCATGAAGCGTGCGCTGCAGCTCAGGCGATTTCGCACGATGACTTGGTCTGGCGGATGCGCTCGGCCAGCTGACGATTGAACTTCAGCATGGCAGTGGCATCCACGCTCGTACCATCGGCGCCCAGGATCTCGTAGAGGCTGCTGAGCATGTCGGTGTTGTCGGCCAGCGTCATCGGGCTGCTCGCCAACTCCAGCTCCGATTGCAGGATCTGCATGGCGGTATTCAGCCGGCGCGGGTCGACCGAGGCATCCGCATGCATGGGCAGGCGGGTGGTGTAGCCGATGCGGCCGCGTGCGCGATGCGGCGAGACGGTCTCGGAATTGTATTGCGGATCATCCCCGCCGTTGGCGCCCGGGTCGACCTGCAGGGCGCCTTCACCGGCCACCAGCCAGACCAGCGAGATGCCGAGCGTGCGGGCCAGGGTGACACAGCGCGCGCGCGAGGGATCGGTGTGGCCATCGCGCCAGCTGCGCACCACGCCTTCGGAAAAGCCGCACATGCGCGCGATTTCGGTGGCGCTGCCCACGCGCTGGATCAGCAGCTTGATGCGATCGGCAAAGGTGGACTGAAGAGGATCGTGCGTGAGTTTCTGCGTGTTCATGGCGGTAGACCGTGCTGGCAAAAGGGGGCGCCGCAAAATTTCACGACCGCACGGCGCCACGAGGCGGCAACATACGGGTTGTACGTGAAATTGATGCGATTTCTTGCGGGACGGTGGGGAAGTTCCGGCGCCCGCATGCTGTACCTGGGATCCCCGGGCGAAATCTTGTTGTTTGGAAAAGCATAAACGCCGCCAAGAAGTTCCGGTTGACCGGGACATAGGGTTGTTCCGCGTGTGTTCACGCAAGAATGGGGACGAATCAGCTTGACTTTCCCGCGACGATGCTTTTTGGGCTATCCTCAGAGTTTCCCCCGCGATGAAACCGTAGCGGTTCAGTGCCTGCCGGTTTCCGTGTCCGATCCAATTCAGTAACGAGGCTTACCCCATGCGCAAGATGGTTTTGTCGGTGATGTCGATGGCCGTGCTGGCCTTGGCCGGCTGCGGTTCGTCGACGTCGTCGCAGACGGAGGAAGGCGCCGCCAGCGCCAGTTCGACAGCCGCTGCCGCGGCCAGTTCCGTGAGTGGCACGATCACGGTGCGTGGCCCGATCCAGCCGTCGCCGAACGCGCAGCTTGTGATCAACCTGGTGGACGTGTCCTCCGCCCAGGCCGGTGCGGCGCCGGTGGCCAGCAAGATGGTCGCCTCGGGCGCCACCTTCCCCTATTCGTTCGAGCTCAGCTTCAAGCCCGGCGAGATCAACCCGGCCGACCTGTACGTGGTGAAGGCCATCCTCACCGATGGTGCCCGCCACTACGCCATGCCGATCCAGGCGCCGGTGCTGACCAAGGGCAACAAGAACCAGGCCACGATCGAGCTGGTGGCCGAGCAGACCCCGGCCGAGAAGGACCTGGCCGACTTCAACGCGCTGATCAAGCAGATCGGTGGCATGAAGGTGACCACCGGCACCAAGCTGGATCCGAATGCTTCGCGCGGCTGGCAGGTGTTCCGCCAGAATGGCGAGACGAAGGTGATCCGCGAACTGGTGGACTACGGCGACAAGGGCTTCACCAGCACCGATTTCGCCTACCGGAACGGCGCGCCGTGGGCGGCGGTGCAGCAGAAGAAGGCCAGCAAGGACGCCAAGCCGAGTTCGATCGAGCGCGCCAGCTGGACCGAGAACGGCATGGTGGTGATGCACGAGCAGCAGAGCGGCGACAAGACCGGACCGCTGGATGCCGATGACGCCAACAGCCTGCGCCAGCAGGCGCAGACCATCTACAACCTCGCCGGCGGCAACAAGAAGAAGTAAGCCACACCGACAAACCTGATTCATGAAAAAGGCCGGCATTGCCGGCCTTTTTCATGGATGTCTTCGCATGCGAGCATCCTGATTGCGAGGGTCAAACGAGCGGCCATCCATGGCCGCACTGCTCAGAAGGCGTACTTCAAGCCCAGGTTGACGCTGTTGTACTTCTGGCTGTTGTCGCTGAAGCGGCCGCTGTAGCCCACCCAGCCGCTGAGTCGCGTGTTGAATTGCGCGGACAGGCCGAGGTCGGCGGTGCCCCAGGTCGCGTCCGGCACATAGCCGGTGAGCGCGAAACTGCCGTTCATGCTGTTGAGACCCGCGGTGATGTCGCGCGCGTCCGCCTTGCTGTCGTGGTTCCAGGCAATCTCGGCATACGGTGCCAGCACGGTGCTGCCGGCCTGCCAGTGGCCCTGCACGCGCCATCCCAGCGTGCCGATCAGCGCGTTGCGTTGCTGGCGGCCAAACCACATCGCGGTGCTGTCGTCGCCGTTCTCGTTGTAGCCGTTGACCTTGATCGTCTGCCATTCGACGTTGGCGAACGGGCCGGTGCGCACGCTGCCGAGATCGATCCACCAGCCGCCGGTGAGGCCGCCGCCCAGGTGCGAACCGTCGGCCTTGCCGCTTTCGCCACGCGTGGCGGTGCCGATCGCGATCCGGCGGTCGATGTCGTTGAAGTTGGACTGGCCGAAGTTCGCGTAGCCGCCCACGTAGCCGCCGCCCTGGTGGTAGGTGACATAACCCAGGCCGCTCACGTCCTGCAGCTTGTAGCCGCCGCCGCCGGCAGTATCGGCGTTGCTTTGGCCCACGCCCAGCGCGATACCGGCGGAGATGTTGTCACTGGCGCGCACGTCCACACCCAGCGTGAGGTTGACGCCGTTGCTGGTGGCCTTCGGCGAGTCGCTCTGGGCGTCGAAGCGCTGATGCGCGTAGTCCACGTTGACGAAGGCGCGGGTGTCGCTGCCGTTGCCGTCGGCCAGCATTTCATTGCGGATCGCGCGGGTCTGCGCGGTGCTGGCGGCCAGCGGCGCCTCGCCGAGCAGGGAGATCTGGCCCGGCGCGGCGATTTCGGACAGCACGATCTGGGCCAGCATCGCGTGCGCGGCGGTGGTCGGATGCACGCCGTCGGCAAACAGGTAGCTCTGGTTGGTGCCCGGGGCGTAGGTCACCGGCGCCCCCGAACCCTGTGGGCCGCATTGCACGGAACTGCCGCTGCCGCCGGTGCAGGCCGGCGTGGTGACGTTGGTGAAACCGTAGGCCGAGGGGTTGGCGATCACCTCGCTGATCAGGCCATAGGTGTTCACCGGGATCACGTTGAGGCCCTGGCCGCTCAGCTGCCCCAGGCCCGTGTTCAAGGTGCTGTTGAACAGCACCGAAAGCTGGGTGGCGCCGGCCGAGGCCGCTGCACCGCCGGCCATGGCTTCGGGAGTCCTGCCGATGTTCGGCAGGTTGTAGACCACCACGTACTTGGCGCCGCTCGCCTGCATCTGGCCAAGCAGGCCGAGTTCGGTCTTGGCCGCGTTGATCGTGCCGGCGGCGAGTACATTCGAATCGGTGCTGGTGTCGGTCAGGTAGAAGATGTCGTTGGCGCCGCCCCACACCTCGTACAGCGCGTTGGCGTTGGCATGACCGCCGTTGGCCGCCAGATACATCTGGAACTGCTGCGGCAGGGTCGGTACGGGGGCAACGCCCTGCACCACGCCGGCGCCACCCCAGGCGTAATCGGTGCCACCCAGCAGCGACGCCTGGATCGGATCGCCGAGCCCGGCGGCGACCAGCTCCGAAGCCGTCTGGCCCGGATTGGTGGTGAAGCGCATCGGCGTCGGCGAGCCTTGGGAAAGCGAGATGTTGCCCGCGTCGCTCAGGCTGTCGCCGAACACGATGACCTGGCTGAAATCGGTGGCACTGGCGGCAGTGCTGAACAATAGGGCGGTGGCGATGGCGCCGACCAAGTGACGGGTACGAAGCATGGAAACACTCCCCATGGCCGGGATGGCCTTGTTAGCTGGACGTTACGGTAAGGCATTCCATACGGAACCGCATGCTGCAGCGCATCGCTGCGGCATGCGGCCCGACTGCCGGGCTTTCAGCGCTTGATCGCGCGCGCCAGCGCGTCGGCGAAGGCGCTGTTGGCGGGGGCTGGTGCCTGTTTTGGCGCGGCTCCCGGACGCGGACCGCGGTTGTCGCGTGCTCCGGGGCGGGCATCGCCGCCGGCGGGCTTGCCGCGCGCCTGGCCCGGCTCGTCGTCGAGGCGCATCGAGAGGCCGATGCGCTGGCGCGGGAGGTCCACCTCCATCACCTTCACCTTGACGATGTCGCCGGCCTTCACCGCGTCACGCGGGTCCTTCACGAAGGTATGCGAAAGCGCGGAGACGTGCACCAGGCCGTCCTGGTGCACGCCGATGTCGACGAAGGCGCCGAACGCGGCGACGTTGGTGACGCGGCCTTCCAGGATCATGCCGGGCTTGAGGTCCTTCACGTCCTCCACGCCTTCGGCGAAGCTGGGCGCGATGAATTCGGGACGCGGGTCGCGGCCCGGCTTCTCCAGTTCCTTGAGGATGTCGCGCACGGTGGGCACGCCGAATTTCTCGTCGGTGTAGGCCTCGGGTTTCAGGCCGCGCAGGAAGCCGGTGTCGCCGATGATGTTGCGCACCTCGCGGCCGCACCGGGCGATGATGCGCTCGACCACCGGGTAGGCTTCCGGATGCACCGCGGAAGCGTCCAGCGGGTTGTCGCCCGCGGGTACACGCAGGAAGCCGGCGCACTGCTCGAACGCCTTGTCGCCCAGCCGTGGCACCTTGAGCAGCGCCTTGCGGTTGGCGAACGGGCCGTGGGCGTCGCGGTGCTTCACCACGTTCTCGGCGACCGAAGCGGAAAGGCCGGCCACGCGCGACAGCAGCGCGGCGGAAGCGGTGTTCACGTCCACGCCCACCGCGTTCACGCAGTCCTCGACCTTCGCGTCCAGCGCACGGGCCAGCTTCACCTGGTTCACGTCGTGCTGGTACTGGCCCACGCCGATCGCCTTGGGCTCGATCTTCACCAGCTCGGCCAGCGGGTCCTGCAGGCGGCGCGCGATGGAGACGGCGCCGCGCAGGCTCACGTCGAGGTCGGGGAATTCCCTGGCCGCGGTTTCCGAGGCGGAGTACACCGAGGCGCCGGCTTCGCTCACCACGACCTTCGATAGCTTGTGCCCGGGATGGCTTTTGGCAAGGCCCTTGATCAGCTCGCCGGCCAGCTTGTCGGTCTCGCGCGAGGCGGTGCCGTTGCCGATCGCGATCAGGTCGACACCATGCTTCTGGCACAGCCGCGCCAGCGTGGCCAGCGACTCGTTCCATTGCCGGCGCGGTTCGTGCGGGTAGATGGTGTCGGTGGCGAGCAGCTTGCCGGTGGGGTCGACCACCGCCACCTTCACGCCGGTGCGGATGCCGGGGTCCAGGCCCATCACGGTCTTCGCGCCGGCCGGCGCGGCCAGCATCAGGTCCTTGAGGTTGTCGCCGAACACGCGGATCGCCTCGTCCTCGGCGCCTTCGCGCACGCGGCCGAACAGGTCCAGCGTGAGGTGCAGGTGCAGCTTCACGCGCCAGGTGAGGCGCACGGTCTCGCGCAGCCAGGCGTCGGCGGCGCGGCCGCGGTCGTGGATGCCGGCGTGCGCGGCCACGCGGCCCTCGCCCTCGGCATGGCCCTGCTCGGCATCCAGCGCGGGTTGCAGGTCGAGTTCGATGATGCCCTCGTTGCGGGCGCGCATCAGCGCGAGCAGGCGGTGCGAGGGGATCTTGCCGATCGGCTCGACGTGGTCGAAGTAGTCGCGGAACTTCGCGCCTTCGTTCTCCTTGCCTTCCACCACCCTGGCGCGGATCTGGGCCTTGTCCCACAGCCAGTCGCGCAACTCGCCCACGAGATGCGCGTCCTCGGCGATGGACTCCATCAGGATCGCGCGCGCGCCGTCCAGCGCGGCGCGCACGTCCGGCACCCCCTTTTCCGCATCGACAAATGATGCGGCAAAGGCCTCGGGCGATTGCGTGGGATCCTCGCGCAGGCCGGTGGCCAGCGGTTCCAGCCCCGCCTCGCGGGCGATCTGCGCCTTGGTGCGGCGCCTGGGCTTGTACGGCAGGTAGAGGTCTTCCAGGGTGGCCTTGGTCTCGGCGGCGAGGATGTCGGCCTTCAACGCATCACCGAGCTTGCCCTGTTCCTCGATGCTGGCGAGGATCGCGGCGCGGCGTTCCTCCAGTTCGCGCAGGTAGCGCAGACGCTCCTCCAGCAGGCGCAACTGGGTGTCGTCCAGTCCACCGGTGACCTCCTTGCGGTAGCGCGCGATGAACGGCACGGTGGCGCCGCCGTCGAGCAGCTCGACCGCCGCGCGCACCTGCTCGGTCCTGGCGGCGATGTCGTGGGCAATGCGTTGTTCGATGCTCTGCATGGGTGGATCGGTTTCCTTGCGGTGGAACGGACCGGCGCCTGTGGCCGGGCCGACGATGATAGCAAGCGGGTCCGCGGCACCCGGAAAGCAAACGGCGCCGGAGACTTCTCCGGCGCCGCGGCTTGGCAACAGGAGATCAGGCGCTGAACGAGCCGCCGTTTGCGCTGGGCTTCGCGGGAGCGTCCTTGAATTCGCTGGCGCGGCCGTTCAGTACCAGGGTGCCTGCGATCAGGTCGTGCAGGCCCTGCTTGCGGCGGGTGAAGGCCACCATGAGGAAGCCGATGAACAGGATCAATACGCTCAGGTATTTGGCAAAGAAGCGCCCGGTGGCGCGCAGGAAGCTGATGCGCGCGCCTCGCATGTCGGTGACACGGATGCCGAGTGCCAGTTTGCCCACGGTAGCCTGCCAGGCCGAGCTTTCGCAGAAGGCGAAATACAGCCAGGTCAGTGCCGTGGTCAGCAGGTTGTACGACCACATGCTGCTGTAGAGATGCCCATAGGCCTGCATGAACGGCGTGCCGCCGAGCATCTCCTGCTTCATCGCCTCCTCGGCCGCCGAGGCACCGAAAAACGTGCCTATCACCTTGAAAACGATGGTGAGCAGGATCAAGTCGAGGATGTAGGCGGCTACGCGCTTCCAGAAGCCGGCGTGATCCTCGAGTGCCGCGGCGGTGGTCTGCGGCAGGTTCTGCATCGGCGCGGCGGGCGCCGAGTAGGGGTTGCCGGCAGCAGCGGGGGCGGTACTGCGCACCTCGTCGGGAAACAGTGCCGACAGCGGCTGCCAGTCGGCGAGGCCTTCGCGCCAGGCCAGGTCACTGCCGCTGACCTGGCCGCTGCGCAGCCATTGCCGCACGTCTTCTTCCTTGTAGGGACCGTGGCGTTCGCCGTCCCGTCCGATCCAGATTTCCATCGTGCACACTCCTCGCGCTGGTGAGTGCGGGCATCATGCCACGGGTGCACGGCCATGGAGCGCGCCGGATGGCCCGATTGCTCAGGCGGCGTGGCGCTTCAGGTGCACCAGCAGCAGCGAGATCGCGGCGGGGGTGACGCCGCTGATGCGCGCGGCCTGGCCGATGGTGGCCGGCTGCGCGCGCTTGAGCTTGAGCAGCACCTCGGCGGACAGGCCGCGCACGGTGTCGTAGTCGAAGCTGGCGGGGATCGCGGTCTGCTCATGGCGGCGCTGGCGGGCGACCTCCTCGCGCTGGCGTTCCAGGTAGCCGGCGTACTTGGCCTGCACCTCGACCTGGGTCGCCACCTCGTCGTGCTCCACGGCGGGGCCGAGTCCGGCGACGCTGGCGAGTTTCGCGTAGTCCAGTTCCGGCCGCCGCAACAGGTCCAGCGCATTCGTTTCGCGGCTCAGCGCGATGCCGAGCTGGCGTTCGATCGCTGCACCCAGCACATTCGTCGGCGCAGCCCACAGCGCGCCCAGGCGTTGGGTCTCGCGTTCCACCGCCTCGCGCTTGGTACGCAGCGCGTCGTAGCGCTCCTGCGGCACCACCCCCAGCGCATGGCCGTGCCCGGTGAGGCGCAGGTCGGCGTTGTCCTCGCGCAGGTGCAGCCGGTATTCGGCGCGCGAGGTGAACATGCGGTAGGGCTCGATCGTGCCGTTGCTGGTGAGGTCGTCGATCAGCACGCCGACGTAGGCCTCGTCGCGGCGCGGATACCACGGCGCCTTGCCTTGCGCGCCGAGTGCCGCATTGAGGCCCGCAATCAATCCCTGCGCACCGGCCTCCTCGTAGCCGGTGGTGCCGTTGATCTGGCCGGCGAAGTACAGGCCGGGAATCGCCTTGGTCTCCAGCCACGGATTGAGGCCGCGCGGATCGAAGTAGTCGTACTCGATCGCATAGCCGGGGCGGGTGATGTGCGCGTGCTCGAAGCCCTTGATCGACTGCACCAGTGCCAGCTGCACGTCGAACGGCAGCGAGGTGGAGATGCCGTTCGGGTAGATCTCGAACGTGTCCAGCCCTTCGGGCTCGATGAAGATCTGGTGCGAGGCCTTCCCGGCGAAGCGCACCACCTTGTCCTCGATCGACGGGCAGTAGCGCGGACCCACGCCCTCGATCTGGCCGGTGTACAGCGGCGAGCGGTCGAGCGCGCCGCGGATCAGCTCGTGGGTGCGCTCGGTGGTGTGGGTGATCCAGCAGCTGACCTGGCGGGGATGTTCGTCGCGCGAGCCGAGGTAGGAGAACACCGGCGCCGGATCGTCGCCGCGCTGTTCCTCCAGCCCGCTGAAGTCGATGCTGCGCCGGTCGATGCGTGGCGGGGTGCCGGTCTTCAGCCGGTCCGCCGCCAGCGGCAGTTCGCGCAACCGCGCCGCCAGCGTGCCGGCCGGCGGGTCGCCGGCGCGGCCACCGGCGTACTGGGCGGGGCCGATGTGGATCTTGCCGGCGAGGAAGGTGCCCGCCGTGAGCACAATCGACCTTGCGCGGAAGGAAACGCCCATTTGCGTCACCACGCCCACGGCACGGCCGTTCTCCACGATCAGGTCGTCCACCGCCTGCTGGAACAGGTCGAGATTGACCTGGTTTTCCACAATGTGACGTATCGCGGCACGGTACAGGGCGCGGTCGGCCTGGCAGCGGGTGGCGCGCACGGCCGGGCCCTTGGAGGCATTGAGCGTGCGCCATTGGATGCCGGCCAGGTCCGCCGCATGCGCCATCGCGCCGCCCAGCGCGTCGATCTCCTTCACCAGGTGGCCCTTGCCGATGCCGCCGATCGCCGGGTTGCAGCTCATCGCGCCCACGGTTTCGATGCTGTGGGTGAGCAGCAGGGTGCGCGCGCCGGTGCGCGCGGCCGCCAGCGCGGCCTCGGTGCCGGCGTGGCCGCCGCCGATCACGATCACGTCGTAGGGAGTGGGGTGGAGCATCGTCTAGAACTGGCTGAAAACCGAAGGGGGGCCATGGTACTGCGCCAGCCTGGGCGGGATGCTTGGCATGCAAACTGCTTTACCCATGTCGCACTTTCATGGGCAGCGGCTGTGCGGGAACGCACGCCGGGATCGGGAGGACAGGGGCCTGATCGCGTGCCGTGAGAGGAAGCAGGACGGCGCCCCTCGGGGCGCCGTCGTTTTTTGAGCAGTGCGGCCATGATGGCCGCCCATTTGATTCCCGCAGTCACGGATGATCGCAAGGATGGCCCGCCCAAAGCACGAGACCCCGCACGAATGCGGGGTCTCGTCGTTCAGATCTGGCGCCCGGCGGTCTCAGGAACAGGGGGAATCCAGGATGACCGTATTGCCGGGCGCCAGAAACCGTGAAACTCGTGGGTGCTTGGCAGGTGTTTGCTGCCAGACCGTGGGTCGATATTCACCGCAGGCACGTGAACATGCGGTGACTGAAATGGAACTTTCTGCCGAGACATGGCAGGTGCTGACGTCCCGCGTCAGTCTCCGTTCGCAGCCCAGGCGCGCAGTGTGATGAAGATCACATTCTGGCACGGCCGATGCATTACCTCCGGCAACAGAGAAAACCGGGAGGAAACGTCATGGGCATCAACATCGACTTCGAGAAATTCTTTCCGCACCACGACCTGCTGATCGAGATCGGCCGGATCGAGATGGCGATGGAAACCCTGCAGGAGCGCGCCGAGAACGAGCGTGCGATGCTGCAGCCGCGGCTGGAGTCGCGCATCGTGCGGCTGCGCACGGCGCTGAAGAGCCTGCCGGCATGAGGCGGTATCACGGGGACGTGTGACGCGTGGCCTTGCGAAAGGCCATTGCAGCGGCGGCGCAAAGCCGCCGCTTTCGTTTCAGGCTCTGAGTTTCAGGCCTTGAGCATGTTGCCCAGGATCTCGGCGAGATTGCGCGAGAGCCCGTCGTGGGCAGACAAGGTGGCAAGTACGGCATGGGCCGCCTCGCGGCGCCGCGGTTCCAGCCGTTGCCAACCGTTGAACGCGGTGGCCAGCCGGGCGGCGATCTGCGGGTTCAGCGCATCCAGCGCCAGCAGGCGCTCGGCGTACAGCCGGTAGCCCGCACCATCCGCGCGATGGAAGCCGGTGGGATTGCCGCTGGCAAACGTGCCCAGCAGGGCGCGGGCGCGGTTCGGGTTCTTCAGGGTGAAGGCAGGGTCTGCCTCCAGCGCCTGCACGCGGGCCAGCGCGCCTTCGCCTGGCAACTGCGCCTGCAGGGCGAACCACTTGTCCAGCGCCAGCGGGTCGTTCGCGTAGCGGGCGCGATAGTGCGCCAGCGACTCGGTGCCGCGCACGCCATCGTGGCGCGCCAGCACGGCGAGTGCGCCGAGGCGGTCGGTCATGCCGGGTGCATCGCGGTATTGCGTGGCGGCGTGGTCGCAGGCGCTGGCCGGGTCGAGCAGCGCCAGCAGGTGCAGCACGCGCTGCTTCAGGCGGCGGCTGGCCTGGCTGGCGGCATCGAGCGCCGCCGTGGATTGCGCGGCCAGCGCGCGGTAGCGCGCGTCGAGCTTGCCGCCACCGATGCGCGCGGCGAGGCGGCGCTGCAGTTGCTGGCGCAACGCGTGGATGCGCGCCGGGTCGACCACGGACTCGCGTTCGGCCAGCTCGATCTCGCCCGGTGGGGTGAGCAGGTCGGCGAGCAGGGCCGCATCGAGCTGCGCATCGTCGAACAGGGCGGCCAATGCGTCGCACCAGGCCGCGACGGCTTGCGGGTCCGCATCATCGCGCAACGCGTCGCAGGCGCGCAGGGCCAGCTGCTGGCCGGCCTCCCAGCGGTTGAAGCCGTCGGGATCGTGGCCCAGCAGCAGCGCGAGTTCGGCCGGCGTGTAGTCGCATTCCAGGATCACCGGTGCCGAGAAGCCGCGCAGCAGCGAGGGCACCGGGCGCTCGGCCACGTCGCGGAACACGAAATGCTGCTCGGCTTCGGTGAGCACCACCACGGCTTCGGTGGCGGCCGTCTGGCCGTCCAGATGCAGCGGCAGCATGCGACCGTCGGCACCGAACAGCGCCAGCTTCACCGGGATCGGCAAGGCTTGCTTGTGCGGCTGCCCGGCGCCGGGCGGCGTGTACTGCGCCAAGGTGAGCGCGTATTCGCGGCGCGCAGCGTCGTATTCGCCATGTGCCTTGAGTCGTGGCGTGCCGGCCTGGCCATACCAGGCGAGGTAGGGCGTGAGGTCGATGCCGTTCGCCTCGCCCAGCGCGGCGAGGAAATCCTCGATGGTGGCGGCGCGGCCGTCGTTGCGGCTGAAGTACAGGTCGGTGCCGCGGCGGAAGCCCTCCGCGCCCAGCCGGCCGGCCAGCATGCGCACCAGCTCGGCGCCCTTCTCGTACACGGTGGCGGTGTAGAAGTTGTTGATCTCGCGGTACTCGGCGGGGCGTACCGGATGCGCCAGCGGGCCGGCGTCCTCGGGGAACTGGGCGCGGCGCAGCAGCGCGACGTCCTCGATGCGCTTCAGCGGCGCCGAGTTCATGTCGGCCGAGAAACTCTGCTCGCGGAACACGGTGAAGCCTTCCTTCAGGCTCAGCTGGAACCAGTCGCGGCAGGTGACGCGGTTGCCGCTCCAGTTGTGGAAGTACTCGTGCGCGACCACCGCTTCCACGCGACGGTATTCGTCGTCGGTGCTGGAGTCGGGGTCGGCCAGCAGGCACTTCGTGTTGAAGATGTTGAGGCCCTTGTTCTCCATCGCGCCCATGTTGAAGTCGTGGGTGGCGACGACATGGAACACGTCGAGGTCATAGTTGCGGCCGTAGGCCTGCTCGTCCCAGCGCATCGAGCGTTCCAGCGCGTCCATCGCGTAGTGGCAGCTGGCGATGGCGTCGGCCTCGGCCCAGATCTTCAGCTGCACGTCGCGGCCGTCCGCGGTGCGGTAGTCGCGCTCGATCTTTTCCAGCCGCCCGGCGACCAGCGCGAACAGGTAGCTGGGCCTGGGGTGCGGGTCGGCGAAGCGCGCCCAGTGGCGGCCGCCGGGCAGTTCGCCCGCGCCGTCCGGATTGCCGCCGGCCAGCAGCACCGGGAAGCGCGCGCGGTCGGCGCGCAGGGTCACGGTGTAGCTGGACTGCACGTCGGGGCGATCCGGGAAATACGTGATGTGGCGGAAGCCCTGCGCCTCGCACTGGGTGAGCAGGAAGCCCGTCTCGCGCGGGCCGGAAAGGTACAGGCCTTCCAGCGCGGTGTTCGCGGCGGGCAGCACGCGCACGCGCGTCTCCAGCACGCTGCCGTCGCGGGCGCCGTCCACCTCCAGCCCACCCTCGATGGTGCGGTACGCCGTGGCCGGCAGCGGCTGGCCGTCCAGCGCGATCGCCAGCAGTTCGAGGTTTTCGCCGTCGAGACGCAACGGCGCGTGCTGCGCGGGGTCGCGGCGCAGCAGCAGCTTCGCGGTCACCTCGGTGGCGTCGATGCCCAGCTCGAAGTCCAGTTCCACGCGCTCCACCCGCCAGGCCGGCGCCCGGTAGTCGGCGAGACGGATCGGCAGGCTGGCGGCGTCGGGACGTGCATTCATGCGGGCGGGACATCGGAGGTGGGGACGGATCAGGCTAACATGTGGAGTCTTTCCCCCGCCTTCAACCGGAGCTTGCGATGACGCGTTTCCACGCCGCCGAGGCCATGCTGGGCACGCAACCCGTGGTGCAGCTGGAGGATCGCGCGGGCGGCCGCCGCGTGCGCATCGCACGGCTCGGCGCCGCGCTGCTGAACTTCGAGGCGGAGGAGGGCGGTGCCTGGCACGACTACGCCGACGGCTACCGCAGCGATGCCGAAATCGCCGCCCACTCCGGCTCACGCTTCGCGATCATGGTGCCGTTCGGCGGCCGCATCGCCGACGCGCGCTACACCTTTGACGGCCAGGCGCAGGATCTGCAGCCCGGCGTGACCGGCGATGCGCGCGCCAGCCGGCACGGCTTCGTGCGCGGCACCACGTTCGACGTCGCCGCGCTCGCCGCGGACGAGCAACAGGCGCGGGTGACGCTGACCACCACGGCGATCCGTCCGCAACCGGGCTACCCGCACGCGATCGATCTCGCGGTGACGTTCACGCTGGGCGCTGCCGGCCTTGCGCTGGACGTGACGATGCGCAACGTGGGCGACAGCGCGGCGCCGTGCTTCTTCGGCTGGCACCCGTACTTCCGGCTGGCCGACGCCATGGTGGACGGCTGGGAGCTGGCGATTCCCGCCGAGACCCTGGTCCGCACCGGCGCCGACCTGATCGCGTTGCCGGGCGCGGCCGCCTACGTGGCGCTGGACGACGCGCCCGCGCTGGATTTCCGCGAGCCGCGCGTGATCGGCGACCACATCATCGACCAGGGTTACACCGACCTGCAGCCCGACGCCGACGGCCGCATCCGCACGCACCTGCGCGACCCGGCCAGCGGGCGCGCGCTGGTGGTGTGGCAGGAACATGGCCTGATGCATGCCTTCACCTCCGACACGATCAGCCGCGACCGGCGTCGCGCGGTCGCGCTGGAGCCGATGGAGTGCATGGCGAACGCGTTCAACCGGCCCGAATGCGCCGGCCTGATCCGGCTGTTGCCGGGCGCGGAACGGCGCTACCGCTGCGGCGTGGAGATCGTCACGCCATGAGCGCACTGCCGGATATCGACGCCGTCCGCGATGCCGCCGCGCGCATCGCGCCATACGCCACGGTCACGCCGGTGCTGCGCAACGCGACACTGGACGCGCTGGCCGGCGCCGAGCTGCATTTCAAGTGCGAGAACCTGCAGCACGGCGGCGCGTTCAAGTTCCGCGGCGCGTGCAACGCGGTGTGGTCACTGACGGACGAAGAAGCCGCGCGCGGCGTCGTCACGCATTCCTCCGGCAACCACGGCAACGCATTGGCGCTGGCCGCCGCCACCCGCGGCATCGCCGCGCATGTGGTGGTGCCCGAAGGCGCGGTGCAGGCCAAGCTCGACGCGATCGCGCGTGCCGGCGGCACGCTGCATCGCTGTGCGCCCAGCCAGGCGGCGCGCGAGGCGATGTGCGCCGAGGTGCAGGCGCGCACCGGCGCCGCACTGGTGCATCCCTATGCCGATGCGCGGGTGATGGCCGGGCAGGGCACGATCGCGCTGGAACTGCTGCGGCAGGTACCGGCGCTGGATGCGCTGATCACCCCCGTTGGCGGCGGAGGCCTGGCCGCCGGCGTGGCGATCGCCGCGCATGCACTACGGCCGGAACTCGCCCTGTTCGGCGCCGAACCGGCTGGCGCGGACGATGCGGCGCGCTCGCTGGCCGCGGGTACGCGCGTCACCAGCGTGGCGCCGGACACCCTGTGCGATGGTTTGCGCGCACTGGTGGGCGAACCGAATCTCGCCGCGCTGCGCGCGCAGCGCGTCGAGGTCATCACGGTGAGCGACGCGGAAGCCATCGCCGCGATGCGCCTGCTGTGGAGCGAGCTGAAGCAGGTGGTGGAAGTCTCCAGCGCCACCGTGCTGGCCGCGATCCTCGGGCAGCCGGGGCGTTTCGCCGGCAGGCGCGTGGGCGTGGTGCTCACCGGCGGCAACGTCGATCTCGACGCGCTGCCGTGGTTCGCCTGACTCAGGCTGCCGCGGATTCCTCGACGGCAGCGGAGTCCGTCGCCATGGCGGCCGGCGGTGTGGCGGCGCCCGGCAGGTGGTGCGCCAGCGCGTGCAGGTCGAGCTGATCGACCGGTACCGGGCGCAGGGTCACCGGATCGAACGCCACCTCGCCCGGCCTCCAGCCGTCCAGCCGGAACACCGTGCACAGGAAGCGCTTCGTCGAAGCCCAGTGCAGGCCGAGCAGGCCGTGGTTGTTGTCCGCGTCCACCACCGGATCGCCCACGCCGGTGGGGCGCGGCGGCTCGCCGTACAGCGCGGTGCCGAACAGCACGTCCCAGATCGACAGCACCTGGCCGAAGTTGCAGTTGTGCAGCTTCGGCCGCTCCGGATCCACCAGCATGTGGTGCAGGCGATGGAACTTCGGGTCGACGAACACGCGCTCGAACAGCCGGCCGAAACCCACGCGCGTGTTGGTGTGCGAGAAGTTCTGCACCAGCTCGCCCAGCAGCATCAGCCAGGCGAACTCGTCCGGGTCCACGCCCATCGCCAGGCCCACCACGGCGAGGATCATCGACTGGATGAAGCCGTCGATCAGGTTGCCGCGGTCGTTGGTCCAGCAGCTCATCTGCCGCGTGCTGTGGTGCATGCTGTGCAGCGCCCACCACCACGGCAGCGCGTGCTGGGTGCGGTGCATCCAGTAGTACGTGAAATCGTAGGCCACGTAGTACACGCCGAACAGCACGTAGGGGTGGCCGTTGAACCACGGCGCCCAGTGCGTGATCGCCAGCGGCGAGCCGGTGCCGGAGGTGGCCACGTCGGCGCCGCCGAGCAGATGGCTGAACGGCATCAGGATCAGGTAGGTGAACAGCGGGAAGATGCCCATCAGCATCATCACCGTGTAGTTGCGGTCCACCAGGGTGAGCTTGCGGTCGCTCCACTTCTCCGCGGGGAAGAAGGTTTCCAGCGGCCGGAAGAGGAAGCCGATGATGCCGATCTGCAGCGCCGCGATCAGCAGCGAGGCGGCGATGTCGCGCGGGTCGCCGGACAGCTTGCCCAGGTGCAGCAGGTCGAGCGCGGGCGCCACGGCATGGCTGCTCAGCCAGTCGACGAGGTGGGACCACAGTTGGAGCAGGGAAGGCATCGGCATATCGGCGAGGGACGACGCGTGAATGATATCGCCGCGGCCGCGTCGTCGCGCTGAACACCGTCGCGCGAATTTGCGGGGCGCTCAGCGCCGCAGGCGCACCCCGCTCACCGCGCACAGGCCCAGCAGCACGAAGGCGATGCCCACCCACTCCATCGTGCGCGGCCGCTCGTCGAGGATCAGCCAGGCCAGCAGCACGCCGACGATGGGCACGGCGAGGCTGCTCACGCTGGCCAGCGTGGTGGGCAGCCGGCGCAGCACGATCGACCACAGCCACCATGCCAGGCTGGAAGCCATCAGCACGCTGTAGGCCAGTCCCGTCACGAAGGCGCCGCTCCATTCGATGCTCCGCTGCGGCACCGCCAGCGCCACGATGCCAAGCGCCGCGCCGCCGGCCAGCATCTGCCACGCGGTGAGGCCGAGCGCGGAGACCGCACGCTGCCGGAACAGCCGCTTGCTCAGCACCGTGCCCGCGGCCCAGGCCGCGCCGCCGGCGATCGCCAGCCCGGTGCTGGTCGCGTTGCCCAGCCCGCGCCATGGCTCGATGATGCAGACGAGGCCCAACGCCGCCAGCAGCAGCCCCAGCCAGTGCCGTCCGCTGGGCTGCTCGCGCAGGATCAGCCAGGCCAGCAGCACCGCCCAGAACGGCATGGTGTAGGCCAGCAATGCCACGTGGCCCGCGCCGCCGCCCACCAGCGCCCACTGCTCCAGTCCCTGGAACGCCGCGGTCTGGCACAGGCCGATCAGGATCGTGGGCACGAGCGGCGGCGGCTGCAGCGATTGCCGCGCCAGCAGCATCGCGGCGAACAGCACCGCCGCGCCCAGCAGGTAGCGCAGCGCCGCGAAATCGAACGGCCCGGCATAGGCCAGCACCTGCTTCATCACCACCCAGCTGTAGGCCCACAGGCCGATCGTGGCGAGCAGCGCCAGCGCGGCGCCGCGTTGGGCAGGGGAGGAAGGCATGGGCGGCAGGCGTGTGGAAAGGCGCGAGTGTAGCGGCAGCTTGCGGACAGCGGCCGGGAAGGGTTCACTACCTCTCCCCGCGCCGAGCGCGCCAGCCGGGACCACCGCATGCACCGTTGCCACTGGGCCAGCGCCGACGACGCGCTGATGTGCGCCTACCACGACGCCGAGTGGGGCGTCCCGCTGCACGACGACAACGCACTGTTCGAATTCCTGTGCCTGGAAGGCGCGCAGGCGGGCCTGTCCTGGCGCACCGTGCTCGCCAAGCGCGACAACTACCGCAAGGCCTTCCACGGCTTCGACATCGCCCGCGTGGCGGCGATGAAGGACCGCGAGCTGGAGAAGCTGCTGCTCGATCCCGGCATCATCCGCAACCGGCTCAAGGTGACGGCGGCGCGCGACAACGCCATCGCCGCGCAAAAAGTGATCGCCGAATCCGGCAGTCTCGATGCGTACCTGTGGTCCTTCGTGGACGGCAAGCCGCTGCGCAACCGCTGGAAGGACAAGGGCGAGGTGCCCGCCAGCACGCCGCTGTCCGACCGCATGAGCAAGGAACTGAAGAAGCGCGGCTTCCGCTTCGTCGGCACCACCATCTGCTACTCGCTGATGCAGGCCACCGGCATGATCAACGATCACCTGGCCAGCTGCTTCCGGCACCGGGAGTGCGCTGCCCTGGCTTGAGGCGATGTGTCGAAGCTTGGCGCGTGCAGGCTGAATCCGGTCAGGGATGCGCCCCACAAGGGCGAGCAGGCGCTTCACCGCTTCGTGGGCACGGTTCGTCGCAGGCTGCTGGCGCTACGACCGTGGCGCCGTGTGCAATGGGTTCGCCCTACCACTGCACACGGAGTCCCCATGAAGAAGAGCGGATGGTTCGCCTTGCCACTGCTGGCCGTCTTCGCCGTCGCGGCCCAGGCCGCCACCCCGGCCGTGCCGGACGCCCAGGCGCAGATCGAACAGGTGGTCGCGAAGTTCCAGACGGCGCTGCTTGCCAAGGACAAGGCGGGCCTGGAAAGCCTGTTCATGCCCGCGGGCGGCGCCTGGTTCGAGGTGCTGGGCGACGACGCCTACCGCCAGCTCAGCGCGAAGCATCCGGGGGTGCCGCGCTTCCACGGCGACAGCCACCAGCGCTTCATCGATTTCGTCACCGGCGGCAAGGGCCGCATGGAGGAGAAGTTCGCCAACGTGCGCATCGAGACCGACGGCGCGATCGCCACGGTGTATTTCGACTTCGTGTTCCTCGCCGACGGCCAGCCCAACAACCGCGGTCACGAGGCCTGGCAGCTGGTGAACACCGGCGCGGGCTGGAAGATCAGCGCGATGGTGTATTCCAGCGACCCGACACAGCTGCGCTAGAGTGACGCGGCGGCAGGCCGGGTGCCTGCCGCCGATGCCGGAAACCCTTGCGCATGAGTCTTGCAGTGCCCGCCGCCCGCCGCGGCGCCGATGTTCCGTTCTGGCTGCCGCTGCTGGCGGGCCTGCCGCTGGTGCTGTGCATGGCGGTGATGGCGCTGCCCGAGCTGGGTCGCGGCCGTGCGCTGGATTTCCGCGTGCTGTACGCGGCGACCTATCTGCTGTGGATCGTGCCGATGGCGGCGGCGCAGCGCGGGCTGCGGCGGCACGGCGTGTCATGGTGGGTGGCGATTCCGGTGCTGCTGGCGCTGAGTTACGCGATGTCGCTGGCCAACAATGCGCTGGGCGAGCTGCTGGCGATCCGGCTCGGCGCGCTGCCGCGCTTCCAGTGGAAGTTCCTGTTCCAGCAGTTGGACAGTTGCTGGCTGGCGCTGATCGCCTTCGCCGCCGTGCATGCGGTGGTGGACCATTACGCGGCGCTGCAGGCCGAACGCAAGCGCGTGCGCGGGATCGCCGCGCAGGCGCGCGACGCCGAACTGCGCGCGCTGCGCTACCAGTTGCAGCCGCATTTCCTGTTCAACACGCTCAACGCGATCTCCGCCCTGGTGGCCGAATACCGCAATCCGGAAGCGAACCGCATGCTGGCGCGGCTCGGCGACCTGCTGCGCGCCACGCTGGACAGCGGCGAGGCGCACGAGGTGACGCTGGCCGAGGAGCTGGCACTGGCCGGGCATTACCTCGACATCGAGAAGGTGCGCCTGGGCGAGCGGTTGCTGCTGGACGTGCGCATCGGCCCCGACGTGCTGCAGCTGGCCGTGCCGCCCCTGCTGCTGCAGCCGTTGCTGGAGAACGCGATCCGCCATGGCATTGCGCCACGGATCGCACCCGGTCGCGTGGCGCTGGGGGTGGCGCGCGACGGCGAGACGTTGCGGCTGTCGCTGCGCAACGACGGCGTGCCCGTGGCGCCCGATGCGACGGGCGCGGGGACAGGCCCCGCCGCGATCGGCCTGCGCAACGTGCGCGAACGGCTGGCGCGCCTCTACGGCGAGGCGCAGCGCTTCGACTTCGCGCTGGCCGACGATGGCGGCTGCACGATCGACATCGCGCTGCCCTGCCGCGTCCTCGCGGCGCCCGTGGCGGAGCCGGCATGACCCTGCGCGTGCTGGTGGTGGACGACGAGCCGCTGGCGCGCGGCGGCGTGCGCGCGCGGCTGGCGATGCAGCCGGACGTGCAGGTGATCGGCGAATGCGCCGATGGCGACGCGGCGCTGGAAGCGATGCGCACGCAGCGCCCCGACCTGGTGTTCATCGACGTGCAGATGCCCGGGCTCAACGGCCTGGATGCGCTGGAACGCCTGCCGCCACCGGAGCGACCTCTGGCGATCCTGCTCACCGCGCACGCGCAGTTCGCGCTGCGCGCCTTTGCGGTGCACGCGCTCGACTACCTGCTCAAGCCGGTCGACGAGGATCGCTTCGCCGATGCGCTAGACCGCGCGCGGCAGGTACTGGCGCTGCGCCGGCGCGAACCGGTCGCGGTTCCTGCGGCATCGGCCTGGGCCAGCCGTTTCGAGGTGCGGCTGGGTCAGCGCGTGAAGCTGGTGGACGCGGCGCAGATCGACTGGATCGAGGCGCAGGGCGACTATGCCGGCCTGCACGCGGGCGGCCGCCTGCACCTGCTGCGCGAACCGTTGCAGCGGCTCGCTGCACGGCTGGACCCGGCGCAGTTCGCGCGCATCCATCGCTCGGCCATCGTGCGGCTGGACCGGGTGGCCGAACTGCAGGCGCTGTCCAACCGCGACAGCCTGCTGCGCCTGCACGACGGCACGCCGCTGCGTGCCAGCCGCACCTACGTGGACGCGCTGCGCGCGGCCTTGCTGGCGGTGGGCGCTTCGATCTGAGCGGTCGCCGGGGCGAAGCCGCCACGGGGGAGTACACGATGGGCGCCATGGGCGGCGCGGAAGCAGAGGGGGCGTGCGACCACGGCGCATGGGGCCGGCGGGATGCGGGCGTAAGGTCTTGCACTTCGCGACACGGTAGGATGCGGCGATGGGTGGCGCGTCGCCGCCCGTGCCATGCATCGGGTCGCGGATGAAGGGAAAGGCCACATCGTTCGACATTGCCCATCTCGCCGGGGTTTCGCAGTCCACGGTGTCGCGCGCCTTGCGCGGCAGTCCGCTGGTCAGCGAGGAGACCCGGCGGCGCATCCAGTCGGCCGCCGACACGCTGAACTACAAGGTGGACAAGAACGCCTCCAACCTGCGCCGCCAGCACACCGGCACGCTGGCGCTGCTGCTGTTCGAGGATCCCACCGCCGACGACTCGCACATCAACCCGTTCTTCCTGTCCATGCTGGGCTCGATCACCCGCGCCAGCGCGCAGCAGGGCTACGACCTGCTGATCTCGTTCCAGCAGTTCTCGCGCGACTGGCACGCCGACTTCGCCGGTTGCCAGAAGGCCGACGGGCTGATCCTGCTCGGCTACGGCGACTACCAGTCGCACCGCGACAAGCTGGAGAAGCTGGTGGCGCAGGGCACCCGCTTCGTGCGCTGGGGCGCGGTGCTGCCCGGCCAGCCTGGCGTATCGATCGGCTGCGACAACTTCGAGGGTGGCCGTACGGCCACCGCGCACCTGATCGGGCAGGGCTGCCGGCGCGTTGCCTTCCTGGGCGACGCCACGCCGCACTATCCGGAATTCCACGAGCGCTACCGCGGTTATGCCGACGCGCTGCGTGCGGCTGGCCTGGAGGTGGACGAGGCGCTGCAGGCGGACGCCGAGACCACGGAGCGTGCCGGCTACGAGGCGGCCGAACTGCTGCTGGAGCGCGGCGTGTCGTTCGACGCCGTGTTCGCCGCCAGCGACCTGATCGCGATCGGCGCCTTGCGCGCCCTGGCCGAGCGCGGCCTCGCGGTGCCCGGCGACGTGGCGCTGGCCGGCTTCGACGACATTCCGATGGCCAGCTTCGTCAACCCCGCGCTCACCACGGTGCGCCAGGACACCGGCAAGGCCGGCGAGGTGCTGGTCGAGCAACTGCTGCGGCTGATCCGCGGCGACGGCGCCGAAAGCGCGATGCTGCCGGCCGAGTTGAAGGTGCGGCGTTCGAGCCTGCGCCGGTAGCGCAGTCGCGGCGCAAGATCGTGCGGTCTCTGCCTTCGCATTTTCGCATTGCGGGGCATCCGCGGCTGGCATAACCTGCCCGGGCCGTCCACGCAATCGCGCGACAGGATCGCGTATCCCATGGGGCGCAACCAGTTCGAACAGGGGTCCATGCACGTCTTCGAGCGCATCACCGATGCGTGCGTGGCGCTGGACCGCAACTGGCGTTTCACCTACCTCAATGCGCAGGCCGGCGAACTGCTCGGCCGCCGCGCGGGGGAACTGGTCGGCCGGCACATCTGGACGGAATTCCCCAAGGACGCGGACTCGCCGTTCCGGCGGGCCTGTGAGCAGGCGATGGCCGAACAGCAGCCCCGGACCATCGAGGCCTGGTACCCGCCGCACGAGCGCTGGTTCGAGAACCACATCTATCCGTCGGCCGACGGCCTGACGGTCTATTTCCAGGACATCACCGGGCGCAAGCGGACCGAGCAGCAATTGCAGCAACAGCAGCGCCTGCTGGACCAGGCCCAGCAACTGGCCCGCGTCGGCAGCTGGAGCTGGGAGATCGCCGCCAACCGGGTCAGCTGGTCGGCCGAGCTGTACCGCATCTACGGTGTCGATCCGGCAAGCCATGCAGCCACCTTCGAGGCCTACCTGGAACGCGTGCATCCGGACGATCGCGAACGCGTGCGCCGCGTCGTCGAATGCGCGCTGCAGGATGGTGGCACGTTCGAGTTCGAGGAACGCATCCTGTGGCCGGACGGCGACGAGCGCGTGCTGCACAGTCGGGGTGTGGTGGAAGCCGACGCGGACGGCCGCGCCGTGCGCATGCTGGGGGCCTGCCAGGACATCACGGCGCGCAAGCGCGAGGAGCAGATGGCCGCCGGCCAGCATGAGATCCTGCTCGGCATCGCCGCGCAGCCGCCGCTGGTGGAAAGCCTGCAGCGCATCGCCCGCCTGCACGAGTCGCTGAACCCCGGCGCACTGTGTTCGCTGCAGCTGCTCGATGCCGATGGCCGGCGCGTGCTGCACGGCGCCGCGCCCAGCCTGCCCGAGGACTACAACCAGGGCATCGACCGGCTGGAGATCGGCGCGGCGCACGGCTCCTGCGGCACGGCGGCGTGGTGCGGCGAGCGGGTGGTGGTGGACGACATCGCCACCCACCCGTACTGGGTGAACTACCGCGAGCTGGCGCTGGCGCACGGGCTGCGGGCCTGCTGGTCGACGCCGGTGCCCGGCAACCACGGCGAGGTACTGGGCACGTTCGCGGTGTATTACCGCGAGCCGCGCGCACCGCGACCGGAGGAACTGGCGAACATCGACCGCATGCTGCCGATCGCCGGCATCGCGATCGAGAGCGACCGGCTGGTCGGGCGCCTGCGCGAGCGCAACCGTTTCTTCGAGATGTCGCAGGAGATCTTCTGCATCCTCGATCCGCGCAGCGAACGCCTGGTCCAGTTCAATCCCTCGCTGCCGCGCCTCGCCGGTTATGCCGCCGACGAGTTGAAGTCGCGCAGCTACCGGGAATTCCTGCGGCCGGAGTACGACGCCGCGGCGCCGGATCCGATCCTCGGGCCGGTCGGGGCGGACCGGCACGTCCAGGAGTTCGTCAATCGCTGCGTGGCGAAGGACGGCAGCGAGCATCTGCTGGAATGGACCGCGTTCGCCACGCCGGATGGCCTGATCTACGCCGTGGCGCGCGACGTCACCGCGCGCCGCCAGGCCGAGCGGGAACTGGCGCATGCCGCCAGCCACGATGCGATCACCAGCCTGCCACGCCGGCCGCTGCTGGAACACGCGCTCGCGGCGATCCTGCAGCAGCACCCCGCCACGCCGGCCTGGGTGGTGATGGTCGGTCTCGACCGTTTCCAGGTGGTCAACGAATCGGTGGGCCACGTGATCGGCGACGACGTGCTGCGGCGCGTGGCCGGCCGCCTGCGCGCGGCACTGGACGCGCAATGGCAGATCGCCCGCATCGCCGGCGACAAGTTCGCGGTGGCGGCGGGAGGCCTGGGGCGGGAGGCGGCGCTGGAGCTGGCCGAGCGCCTGCGGGGCGTGGTGGCGCGGCCGATCGAGGGGCAGGACTACCGTCTGCTGCTCACCGCCAGCGTGGGCATCAGCCATTCGCCCGAACACGGCGACACGCCGCCGACCCTGCTGCGCAGCGCCGAGGCGGCGATGATGCAGGCCAAGCGCGACGGTCGCGACCGCGTCGGCGAGTTCAGCGTCGCGCAGAAACAGGCATTGGAAGAACGCGTGCTGCTGGGCAGCCGCCTGCGCGACGCGCTGCGCCACGACGAGCTGGAGCTCTATTACCAGCCGCAGTACAGCGCGCTCGACCACGCGCTGACCGGCTTCGAGGCGCTGCTGCGCTGGAACTGCGGCGAGCTGGGCCGGATCCTGCCGGCCCGCTTCATCCCGGTCGCCGAGGCGCTGGGCCTGATGCCCGAGATCGGCGGCTGGGTGTTCGCGCAGGCGGCGCGGCAACTGCGCGCATGGCTGGATCGCGGCCATCGCGGCTTCACGCTGGCGGTGAACGTCTCGGCGCAACAGCTGCAGCATCCGCACCTGGTCGAGCAGGTGGCCGAGGCGCTGCAGCGCCATGCCGTGCCGCCGGCGATGCTGGACATCGAGATGACCGAGAGCGCGCTGATGGAGAACGTGGCGCGGGTCCGCCGCACGCTGACCGGCCTGAAGGAGCTTGGCGTGCGGCTGTCGCTGGACGATTTCGGCACCGGCTATTCCAGCCTCGCCTACCTGAAGCAGTTCCCGATCGACAAGCTGAAGATCGACCAGAGCTTCGTGCGCGACCTGCCCGACGATGCCGACGACGGTGCGATTGCGCAGACCATCATCGAGCTGGCCCACCAGCTGCGCATGCTGGTCGCCGCCGAAGGCGTGGAAACCCAGGCCCAGGCCGCCTTCCTTGCGGGCCTGGGCTGCGACGAGCTGCAGGGCAACGGCCTGGGCGCGGCGAGGCCGGTGGTCGATGCGGAGCGCTACTTCGCCGCGGCGCGGGGTGCGTCCTCGGCGTGACCGCCGGGATTCGTCTCAGCGGCTTCCGTCGCCGTCGTCCCGGCGCAGGAACAGCGGCAGCATCTTTGCCCACGAAGCCTGCTGGTGCCGGGCGCCGGGAAGCAGGTGGACGGCGGCGTCGGCCGTGGTGGCAAGCGCGTGCAGCGGCCAGCAGGCCAGCAGCAGCGCGAGCAGGCTGCCGCGGCGCGGCGGGCGCCTCATGCCGTGGCGTCGGCGGCCGCGGCGACCGCGCGCGGTTCCTGCACGCGCAGCGTGCACAGCCCCGCCAGCAGCAGACTGGCGCCGCCCAGCGCCAGCGCCCAGACCGGCTGGTCGTGGAAGAACCATTTCAGCAGCACGCCCAGCACGCTGGCCGCCATCAGCTGCGGGATCACGATGAAGAAATTGAAGATGCCCATGTAGATGCCCATCTTCGCCGCGGGCAGGTTGTCCGACAGCATCGCGTAGGGCAGCGAGAGGATCGAGGCCCAGGCGAAGCCCACGCCGACCATGGAGGCGACCAGCCAGTGCGGGTCGCGGATGAACAGGAACGACAGCAGGCCCAGCCCGCCCAGCCACAGGTTGATCAGGTGGCTCCAGCGCAGGCCGCAGGCGCGCACCAGCAGCGGGATCAGGATCGCGGCCAGCACGCCCACACCGTTGTAGGTGCCCATCAGTACGCCGGCCCAGTTCGCGCCCTCGTTGTAGGCGACCGAGGTGGTGTCGGTGCTGCCGTAGAAGTGGCCGGCGACGGCGGGCGTGGTGTTGATCCACATCGCGAACATCGCGAACCAGGAGAAGAACTGCACCCAGTTCAACCGGCGCATCGCCCGCGGCATGCCGTACAGGTCGCCCATGATCTGGCGCAGCACGCCTTGCCGGCGCGTGGTGTGCGCCAGCCAGGTGAACAGCACGCCGGCACCGGCCAGGCCGCCGGCCAGCAGATAAAGCTCCTCGCGCAGCGCGTAATGCCGGATCAGCGCCAGCAGCACGACGCCCAGCAGCAGGAACAGCGCGCCGGGCTTCCACGCGCCGGCCACGTCCGCCGGCTCTTCCGCCACGTGGCCGTCGGCGAACGACTCCAGCTGCTCCGGCGGGTACTCGCGCGTGCTGAGGATGGTCCACAGCATCGCGCCCAGCAGCACCGCCGCGCCGGCGTAGAAGGAATACATCACCGAATGCGGCACCGTGCCGGCCGGCGCGGTGTTGGCCACGCCGCAGCGGGTGAGCAGCCAGGGCAGGAACGAGGCCACCACGGCGCCCACGCCGATGAACACGCTCTGCATCGCGTAGCCCAGCGGGCGCTGGCGCGGCGGCAGCTGGTCGCCCACGAAGGCGCGGAACGGCTCCATCGACACGTTGAACGAGGCATCCATGATCCACAGCAGGCCCGCCGCGATCCACAGCGCGGGCGAGTTCGGCATCGCCAGCAGGGCCAGCGTGGCCAGCACGGCGCCGGCGAAGAAGTACGGCCGGCGGCGGCCGAAGCGGTTCCAGGTGCGGTCGGAGCAGTAGCCGATCAGCGGCTGCACGATCAGCCCGGTGAACGGCGCGGCGATCCACAGCACCGGGATCTGGTCCACGTTCGCGCCCAGCGTCTGGAAGATGCGGCTGACGTTGGCGTTCTGCAGCGCGAAACCGAACTGGATGCCGAGGAAGCCGAAGCACATGTTCCAGATCTGCCAGAACGACAGCTCGGGCTTGCGCGTCATGGAGCGCTCTCCGCGGCCGGTAACGGCACGATGCGCAGTGCGCCGACGTCCGCCTCGTTCAAGGGGCCGCTGCTGCCGCCCGTGCCGCCGGTGTAGTGCGCGTTGTGCGCGAGGAAACTCATGTTGAAGCCCTGTTCCAGCGCGAAGCGGCAATGCGCGCCCGCGCTGGCGCTGAACTGCGCGGTGGTGGAAAGCTGCTCGCCCGTGCTGTGCGGCATCACCACCGGCACGGTCTGCACCGGGCTGCCCTCGCAGCGGATCGCCAGCTGCTTCACCGCGGCGGTGACGCCGGTGTTGATCGGGCCGTGGTCGTTGCGGTAGCTGAGCGCCACCTGGTAGCGGCCGTCGGCGGGCGCGGTCCAGGCCCGCGGCCACGCGCCTTCGATGCTGCTGACCGGGCCCTCGCATTGCGGCGGGCTCTGCAGCGATTCGAGATCGTCGGCGCCCGCCTGCGTGACGCTGAAGCATTGCAGCGCGTCGGCGGCGGGCACCGCGAGCGTGCCGGCTATCGCGCCCACGCGCCGCCCGTTGAGGTAGAGCGTGCCCGGCGCGCTGCTGCGCACCTGCCAGTTCGCGCCGTCGCGCGTCACCTCCGGCGCGGCGGGCGCCACGGGCGCGAACGGCGGCACCTTGCTGTGCAGCGGCAGCTCGGGCACCTTGACCGCCTTCAGCAGCACCACGCTGTCATTGCCGTGCTGCTCGATGCGGTCGGCCACCAGCAGGTTGCCGTCCAGCTTCTGCGGACGCTGCAGGGTGATGTGGCGGCCCGGCAGCTGCAGGCTGATCGCGTCCTTGCTGCCGAACAGCATCGGCACCAGCGAGACGGGCAGCTTGGGTTCGACGCGGTCATCGTCGGTGAGGCCGAACACGCCTTCGCTCACCATCGCCAGGTAGCCGGCCACCGACCACAGCTGGCGCGGCGAATCCACCACCGGGCCGCTGAGCTTGCCGTCGTCCACGTGGGTGGACTCGGTGGTGAGCTCGTAGTTCTCCATGTTGGAGCCGGCCAGCGCGGCGCCGCGCATCACCGAGGTGATCTCGAACGCGATGTGCGCGGGATCGTCCAGCGTGCGCGCGGCGCGCAGCGCGTAGGCGCTCACGAACGGCCAGATCGCCCGGTTGTGGTAGATCGGCTGGTCGACGCGCTCGGGCCAGACCACCGGGCTACCGGCGGGCCACACCGGGTAGTTCGCCAGCGCCTGCCGCGCGTGCCCGGCGTCGGCCACGCCGCTGGTGATCGCGAGCGCGATGCCGAGCAGGTCATAGCTGTCGTAGGGCGTGCCGTCGCCGCCGAGGTAGCTCATGTACATGCCGCGGTCGGCGCGCCAGAAGCGCGCGTTGATCGCCGCCTTCAGGGCATCGGCCTGCGCCTGGTACTCCGCCACGCGCGCATCGTGGCGTTCGCCGGCCATGCGCGCGGCGAGCTGCAGCGCCTGGTAGTGCAGCACGTTGGTGGACAGCGCGTAGGACTGCGCGATCGGCACCATGTCGTTCGCCATCCACGCGGGATAGCTCTGCTCGCGCCAGTCGAGGAAGGACGTCTCGCCGCGGTACAGGCCCATGCCGGCATCGAAGGCGTAGCGGCGGTCCTGCGCCAGGGTGGCGGTGAGCGCCTGCCAGCTGGTGTCGGCGAAGGCGGGGTCGCCCAGCAGGTGGCGCGCGCCGAGGAACCACGCCACGCGGTCGGTGCTGACCGGCCAGCTGCCGCCCGAGCCGGTGTCCTGCATCGCGAACGGGCCTCTGGGCGCCTCGGGCACGCGGCTGTCGGAGAGCTTGAAGCGCAGGCCGTTGCGCGAGCGCGCGGCATCGAAACGCCACAGGCCCAGGTCCACCGCGTAGGACAGGTCGCGCGTCCACACGTAGTGCCACTTCGCGCCGGTCTCGAAGCAGGTGCAGGGGATGGGCTGGCCGTGGTCGAAGGCGTCGTCGCGGATCGAGCCGACCGAATCCTGGCGCAGGTCGTCCTGTGCCATCGCGTACAGGCCGTCGAACAGGGGGCTGGCGGTCTGCACGGCATACGGCGACGCGGGGATCGCGCGCCTGTCGTGTGCGGCCTGCAGCAGGAAGCCGCCGCCCGGCTGCACCGTCATGCTGGCGTTCTGGCCGCGCCAGTGCAGGCTGTCGTGCCACAGCGGGCCATGCGCGGCGGCGGTCAGCGCGAGCATCAGGCTGCCGAAGATGCTCATGCGGCGGCCCTCCGCCAAAGGTGGCGCGAGGTGGCGTGCGAGACGGTCTTGCTCATGTCGATTTTCCCTTGATCCGGCCGGCGGGCAGCGGCCTCATGCGCTTGCCCGCCGCCTGCGTGTCGGCGGCCCCCGTGGCCGGACCGCCGCATGTACGGCCATGCAGTCGGGTCCGGAACCAGTGTACGCAGATGCATGCGTGCTTGTGTGAGAGCCTGTCCAACGCCTCCACGGCGCGGGTCATGCGGAGACATTGAACAGGCTTGGGGAACCCCTCCGCCACGGGACGGAAGGGCGTGGTTCATTGCGCCAGGATCGCGCCGTAGTGGCCCTCCACGCTCACCGTGACGTTGCCGCCGCTGACGGTGTACTTGTTGCCGGTGAGCAGGTCGGTGACCTGGCTGCCGTTGGTCATGCTCAGCTCGTACACCGGCACCGTCACCGTTTCGGTATTGCCGGTGCCGTTGAGCACCACCGCGATGCGGTTGCCCTGGTCGAAACGACCGAACGCGTAGATGTCGTGGGTGTCGTCGGTGAGCAGGGTCATGAACGAGCCGGTGCGCAATGCCGGGTAGTCGTTGCGGATGCGGATCAGCTGCTGCGTCAGCGCCACCGCCGTGTTGCTGGTGGTGGCCTGGCTCCAGTCGAAGGTGCGGCGGTTGTCCGGGTCGGCGCCGCCCTGCATGCCGTATTCGTCGCCGTAGTAGATGGTGGGCGTGCCGACATAGGTCATCTGGAAGATCAGGCCAAGGTAGGTCTTCCAGATGTCGCCGCCGCAACGGGTGGCGAAGCGCGAGGTGTCGTGGCTGCCCAGGAAGTTGGTCATGGTCTGCTGCACGTCGATCGGCAGGTCGGCACGCGTGCCGTGCAGCCAGCTGTCGAGCCCGCTCGGGAGCAGCGAGGCGCTGTTGCCGCTTTCGTCCACGCCGCAGATCCACTCCGAGATCGGCTGGGTGAAGCCGTTGTAGTTCATCGCGCCGTCCCACTCGGCGCCGTCGTCCAGCCAGGACGAGGCATCGCCCCAGTATTCGCCGACGATGGTGGCGTTCGGGTTCACCGATTTCACCGCCGTGCGCAGCTCCTGCATGAGCTGGTGGTTGGTGGCGTCGCTGCCGTTGTTGCCGCCGGCGTCGAGGTACTGCGCCGCGTCCAGCCGCCAGCCGTCGATGCCGTAGGGCTGCGCCAGCCAGGTCTGCACCACCGAGCCGGAGTTGGCGTAGATCTGGTTGCGCGTGGCCGAGCCGCTGGCGCCGTAGTCCAGCTTGGGCATGCTGGGGATGCCGAAGAACGTGGAGTAGCTGCCGGGCCAGGTCTGGAAGGTGTAGTAGCTGTAGTACGGGCTGGACTGCGACTGGTAGGCGCCTTGATGCGGGCAGCTCAGCGTGCCGTAGCTCTGCGCGCCGAACCAGCAGTTGCTGTCGCCGCTGTGGTTGAACACGCCGTCCAGGATCACGTAGCCGGCCGGGCCGTTGCCGGCGCTGTGCACGTCGCTGACCAGCTGCTGCAGCGTGGCGTTGCTGCCGAAGGCCGGATCGACTGTGTAGTAGTCGGCGGTGTCGTACTTGTGGTTGGTGGGCGACTTGAAGATCGGGTTGAGGTAGATGATGTCGGCGCCCAGGGTGTTCTTGATGTAGCCCAGCTTCTGGTCGACGCCGGCGAGGTCGCCGCCGAAGAACACCTCGCTGTTGCAGCCGCTGACGTTGGCGGTGACGCCCGTGCCCCAGGCGTGCTGCTCGGTGGCGCAGCCGGCGTAGGTGTACTGGCCGTTGGTGACGTCGTTGCCGGTGTTGCCGTTGTAGAAGCGGTCGGGGAAGACCTGGTACATCACGCCGTTCTTCATCCAGGCCGGCGTCTTGAAGCCGGGGATGATGAAGAAATCGCCGGACGAGGGCTCGCTGCTGGTGATGCCGGCCGCGTTGTACCAGGCGGTGGCGCTGCCGTCGTTGATCTGGAAGCGGTAGTACTTCTTCGACGAGCTGGCGGGGATGGTGCCCTGCCAGAGGTCGTAGGTGCCGGTGGCGTCGTTGGCCGCCCAGTGCATCGCCACCCAGTGGAACTGGCCGTCGGCGCTGTCGTAGTACTTGATGTTGGCGCTGGTGATGTCGCCCTTGAAGGTGCGGAACGTGAGCGTCACCGCCGTGCTCGCCGTGGGTTCGGCGGCGCTGTCGTACAGCGGGCCCTGGTCGTGGAACAGGCCGGCCCATTCCACGTTGTTGTCATTGCTGGCGGCGCGCGCGGCAGTGCTCCACAGCGAGGCGCCGGACAAGGCCAGCGCCAGGCACAGGGCAAGCGGCAGCCGGTGCAGGCCGCGCGGATCGTGCTTCATCGGATGACTCATCGAAACCCCTCCCGTTCGGACTGGGCAGATGCCGTCGCGCTCGCCGGGCCCAGGGCCGGCAGCTCCTCGCGTGGCGGTGATGGAGGCCATGCATGGCCGCGAAGCTTCCGGACTCCCCGCGCCGCGCGGTCCGGCGCGGCGCGGTTCTCCCCCTGCGTGCTTCAGTGCGTGGCCGCCTGCAGCGTCAGCGCGCGCGCGGCGCCGGCATCGAGCTTGAGCACGGTGAGCTGGCCGTAGCGGTCGCTGGCGCTGCTCCAGCCTTCGCCGTCGGCGGCGGCCAGTTCGGCTGGCGTCGCGTAATGCCGCAGCGCGGTGCCTCCCGCCGCGACGTTTCCTGCCGCGATGCCGTGCACCCGCACCAGCCAATGGCGCAGCGCGGGGCGGTAGCTGCCCTCGGGTGCCGCGGCGCTGAAGCTCACCGTGGCGCCGCTGCGTTGCGTGGCGAGGCGCTGCCTGAAGTACGCGCCATCCGCGTAGGCGTAGGTCTCGCCGTCGTCGTCGTAATAGTCGAAATGGCTGGCCTCGGCGGCGGGGAACACGTCCACGTTCACCGTGGTGACCGGGTGCTGGCTGCTCCAGTCCATCACCGGCTGGGTGGGGATGATGGCGCCGGCGCGGACGAACAGCGGGATGTCGCGCCAGGTCTTCGCGTCCACCGGATAGGCTATGGTCTGGCCGCCCGGGTAGACCTTGCCGCTGGCCCAGTCCGTCCACGTGCCCGCGGGCAGGTAGATGCGCTTCACGGTCTGGCCCTGTTCGACCACCGGCGACACCAGCAGCCAGTCGCCGAACAGCCAGGCGTCCACGTCGTTGCGCGCCTGCGGGTCCTGCGGCCAGGCGAAGGCCAGCGGCTGCACCAGGCCCACGCCGGCGACGCTGGCGCGGTGCTGGTAGCTGTAGATGTAGGGCAGCAGCGCGTAGCGCAGGCGGATCGCGCGGGTCGCCGCCGCCTCGGCCACCGCGCCGTACTTCCACGGCTGGCGCTTCTCGCCCTCGGTGCCGTGCACGCGGAACACCGGCGTGAACGCGCCGAACTCGATCCAGCGTGCGTAGTTCTCGTCGGACGGGTGGCCCACGAAGCCGCCGCCGTCCATGCCCCACTGCATCTCGCCCACGTCGATCGCGCTGAGCATGCGCGGGCGCTGCGCGGCCATGCTGGCGAAGCCGGTCCTGATGTCGCCCGACCACAGGCCGTAGGCGTAGCGCTGCGCGCCCAGCCAGAAATCGCGGTTGATCGACCACACGCGCAGCTTCGAATACGCGCGCTGGCCGTCGTAGATCGCGCGCTGCATGTCGAGGAACTGGGTATTGCTCTTGGTGGTGTCGGCCTCGTCGTTCCACCAGCCCACGATGCCGGTGTCGAAGCTGTGCTTCAGCGCGCCGTTGAAGAACCAGGCGCGCGTGGCCGGCTTGTCGAAATCGAGGTCCTTCACCGGCTTGTGCGAGAAGTAGTCGGGGCTGACCTTCTCGCCGGGCAGCCACAGCTCGTGCGCGGTGGCATAGCGGCCTTCCACGGTATCCACGTGCACGCGCGGCTTCATGATGCCGGTCATGTGCACGCCGAGCGCATCCATGTCGGCCTTCAGCTTGCCGGTGGGGCCGTCGGGGAATTTCGCGGGGTTCCAGCTGAACTCGCCCCAGTCCTTGCCCCAGTCCTTCCAGTCGAAGTCGAAGGTGAAGGCATCCAGCGGGATGTGCTTGCTGCGGTAGGTGGCGATGATCTGCCGGAACTCGTTCTCGTCGATGCCCCACTGGCTGTTGATGAAGCCGTTCGCCCATTTCGGGAACAGCGGCGCATGGCCGGACAGGTCGGCCAGTTCGCCGAACAGTTGCGGCGGCGTACCGACCAGCAGATACGCATCCACCGCGGGCTTGGAAAGCTTGTCGACGACAAGGCGCGCGTCATGCAATGCGAAGTCGGCGCCATCGCTGTCCACCAGCACGCCCCAGCCCGTGGTGCTCCACACGAACGGCGCACCGGCGTGGCCTTGCTCGCCGGCCTTGGCCACCCACGTGCCGCTGCGCAGCAGGCCGACGGAGGCATCGGCGTCCTTGTCGTAGCCGGCAATGCCGTAAAGCGCGTCCGCCGGTGCGTGGCCCAGCACCACGCGGCCCTGCGCCAGCGCGGCAAGATCCAGCGTGAGCAACGGATGGTGTTGCGCATCCTGCAACGTGAGCGTGTTGGCTTGCTTGTTCCAGCGGGCGATGAAGCGCGCATCGGCCAAGGTGGCGCCGTCGCGATCGCGCAGCACGCGCACGTCGGTCACAGTCATCGGCCTGGCGTGCGGGTCGAGTACCAGCGTGGGTGTGTCGCCCGCTCCGGCAGGCAGCGCTTGCACATGCACGACGCCGTTGCCGGCCGGTTGCACCGATATCTGCGTAGTGCCGATGCGGAACGACAGGCCTGGCGAGCCGGCCCGAGTGGCGGCGGCCGGCGTGTCGGCAAGCGATGCCGCAGGCAGGGCGAGCAGCAGGAGGGCGGCGAGAGCGAGGGAGGGTTTGCCGTATCGTGTCGTCATTGCAGCACCACGCTGGTGTAGGCCGGCACGCTCAGCGTGCTGTCGTGGATCGCCGTGCCGGGGCCGGTCTGCTTCAGCACGCGGGTGAAATGCGGTTCGCCGGGCACGTCCAGCGCCATCGTCTGCGTCGTGCCGGAAAGGTTGTGCACCACCAGCACGGTGTCGCGGCCGTCGGTGCGTTCCCACGCGGCAAGGTGGTCGCTGGCCTCGGGGTAGGCGCGGAAGCCGCCGTCGTGCAGCGCAGGTACCTCGCTGCGCCAGTGGATCAGCCGCGTGTAGAAATGCAGCAGCGAATGCGGGTCGGCCTGTTCGGCCTCGACCGAGACGGCCGCGCCGTTGGCGGGGTCGGCGGCTTCCCAGGTGGTCTCGCCCTTCGCCCTGGTCGCGCGCTGCCAGCGCATCGGCTCGCGCAGCGCGGGGTCGGGTTTCTTGCCCAGCGTGCCCAGCTCCTCGCCGTAGTAGACGTACGGCTCGCCCGGCAGGGTGAGCAGCATCGCGGCGGCCGTGCGCATGTGCTGCGGGTTGCCGTCGAGCTGGCTCATCACGCGCTCCTGGTCGTGGTTGGACAGGAAGGGCGCATCCTTGATCGTCTTGCCGCCGACCGCCTGGTAGGCGGCATAGGTGCGGGCCAGCGTGGGGCCCAGGCCCTGGTTGCGCTCGCTCTTCGCGGCGTCGATCAGCTGCACCGCCAGCGGGAAGTTGAACACCGCGTCCAGCGGCTTGAGGTAGGGCGCGAGCATGGTGGCCGCGGGCTGGGTCACCTCGCCGACCAGGTAGGTGTGCGGGTTCACCGCGGCCAGGCCGCGGCGGTATTCGTTCCACCAGTCGAGGTTCTTCGCCAGTGCGGCGGGGTCGTCCACGTCCCAGGGGAAGTTCTCGTAGATGTGCCGGGCGGCGTCGAGGCGGAAGCCGTCCGCGCCCTGCTTCAGCCAGAACTGGCCGGCCTTGATGATCGCGGCGCGCACCGCCGGGTTGTCGTAGTTCAGGTCGGGCATGCTCGACGCGAAGATGCCGAGGTAATGTTGTCCGGGAGCGGCTTGCTTGCCCGCCGCCTGCCAGGCGCGGGTGCCGGCGGCGCTGGCGCTTTCCAGGTCGGTGTACTTGTCGGCCCAGGTGTACCAGTCGTGGTAGGGGCTGTTCGGGTCCAGCGCGGCCTTGAACCATGGGCTCTGGTCGCTGGTGTGGTTGACCACCATGTCGATGATCACGCGGATGCCGCGCTTGTGCGCCTCGTCCGCCAGGTGGCGGAAATCGGCCAGCGTGCCGTATTGCGGGTTCACCGCCTGGTAGTCGGTGACGTCGTAGCCGTGGTAGCTGGGCGAGGGGTTGATCGGCATCAGCCAGATGCCGCTGACGCCCAGCGACTGCAGGTAGTCGAGCCTGGCGGTGACGCCGTTGAGGTCGCCGATGCCGTCGCCGTTGGTGTCGTACCAGCTGCGCACGAAGATCTCGTACCACACGCCGGAAGGTGCCTGTACCGATTTCCCGGCCGTGGCCGGCGCGGCGGCTTGCGCCGGCAACGTCGGCAGCAGCAGCGCGGCGGACAACAGGAGAGCGAGACGACGGGGGAATTTCATGATGCCTCCGGCAAGAAAGTGGCGACCTGTATTCGTCAGGCCTCGATGGGCGTGGGTGTGCCGCAGTGGCGCGCCACGAACTCGTGGTGCGGCGGCAGCATGCCCACTGCGCGGCCGACCAGGGTGCGGACGTCGGTGAGGAAGTGGTCGAGCTGCTGCTCGTCCAGCTCGTCGGCCAGCGGGTGGTGGCGCGCCGGTTCGATGCGCTGGCCCAGCAGCACCTGCAGCCAGCCCGTTTCCGCGAACAGCTCGTCGCCCTCGCGGAAGATCATGCCGGTGCGCCGGAACAGCTCGATGCGGTGCGCCAGTTCCGGCGGCACCTCCATCGCGCCGCACTGCCGCCAGAACGGCGTGTCGGTGCGCTCGGTGGCCTTGTAGTGCAGGATCAGGAAGTCGCGCACCCGCTCGTATTCGAAGCGGGTCTGGCGGTTGTACTCGTCGATCAGTTTCTGGTCGCAGTGGCGGTCGGGGAACATCGCCAGCAGGCGGTTCACGCCCGATTGCACGAGGTGGATGCTGGTCGATTCCAGCGGCTCCATGAAACCGGCGGCGAGGCCCAGCGCGAGGCAGTTGCGGTTCCACGCCAGCTTGCGCATGCCGGTGACGAAGCGCAGCGGGCGGGGATCGCCCAGCGGCTCGGTTTCCAGGTTCGCCAGCAGTTGCGCGGCGGCCTCGTCGTCGCTGATGAAACGGCTGCAGTACACGTGGCCGTTGCCGGTGCGGTGCTGCAGCGGGATGCGCCATTGCCAGCCCGCGGTACGCGCGCTGGCCTGGGTGTACGGGCGCATCGGCCCGCCCGGCGCGCTGCCCACCGCCAGCGCGCGGTCGCACGGCAGCCAGTGCTGCCAGTTCTCGTAGCCGGCCTGCAGCGCGCCCTCGATCAGCAGGCCGCGGAAGCCGGAGCAGTCGATGAAGAAGTCGCCCTCGACCGTCGCGCCGCCGTCGAGCAGCAGTGACTCGATGTGGCCGTCCCCGGCGCGCAGGCGCACGTCGACCACCTTGCCCTCGATGCGCTGCACGATGCCGGGCCTGATGTGTTCGCGCAGGTACTGGCCGTACAGCGAGGCATCGAAATGGTAGGCGTAGCGGATGCCGCCCAGCGGGCTGTTCGGCACCGTGTCCATCCGCGCGAAGCGGCTCGCCGCGGCGGCGGCCGCGTTGAGCGAGTGGGCCCACAGGCTCTGCGCGCCGGGCCGGCCGCGGCTGCGCAGCCAGTAGTGGTGGAACGGCGTCAGCCCCAGCGGCAGGCCGAAGTCGCCGAAGGCGTGGATGTAGGAATCGCCCAGCCGCCCGAAGTCGTTGAGCTGCACGCCCAGCTTGAAGGTGCCCTGCACGGCACGCAGCATGTCGTCCTCGTCGATGCCGAGGAAGCGGTTGACGTGGAGGATCTGCGGGATCGTCGCCTCGCCCACGCAGACGGTGCCGATCTCGGCCGATTCCAGCAGCCGGATCTCCAGCTGCGAACCCAGTGCGCGGGCCAGGAGGGCCGCGGTCAGCCAGCCGGCGGTACCGCCACCCACGATCACCAGACGCCGAATGCGCGAATCACTCATGTCGTCACCCTAGTCGATTCCGTCGCCATCCATGGAACCTCCGTGCGCGTGTCGGTACCGTCGAAAAAAGGCCCCGCTGGTTTGCACGCAGCGGGGCACGGGGAGTACGCAGAACCTTGCGTGTTGCCGCTTACTGGAACTTGTACGAGACACCCAGCGAGTAGGTGCGGCCGTAGCGTTCCCAGGTCAGCACCTGGCGGGGGTCGTTGTTCTGGAACGTGGTGAAGATCTTGTTCGACAGGTTCGAGCCCGTCGCGATCAGGGTCAGGCCCTTGAACGTGCCGTGATCGAACGTGTAGCTCGCCTGCGCGTCGTAGGTGCTGCCGCCCTTCAGCGTCTGCTCGATGCGCGTGGCGCTGATGCCAGACACCTCGCCCAGGAAGTCGGAGCGGTAGCTGTCGCTGATGCGCGCCTCGAAGCCGTTGTGCTGGTAGTAGATCGTGCCGTTGGCGACCCACTTGGACAGGCCCGGCACGGTGATCGGCGTGGCATTGCCGGCGTACACCAGCGAGCTCTTGGTGCGGTTGGCGGTGAGGATCGTGCCGAAGCCGTCGAGTACCGGGGTGAGCAGGTTGAACGGCAGGTTCAAGGTGCCCTGGAGGCCTTTGACGTAGCCGTGGCCGTCATTGGTCGGGCCGGTCACGATGCCGTAGGGGGTGCCCAGCTCGCTCAACTGCGTCGGGCTCAGGGTGAACGGCAGGAAGGAGCTGAAGTCGTACAGGAAGGACGAGTTCGGGTTGATGTAGTCGTGCAGGTCGATGAAGTAGCCCGACACCGAGAAGTAGCCGCCACCACCACCGCTGCGGCACAGCTCCGAGTTCTTCTGGTCGGCGGAGTTGCACTGGTAACCCGATGCCGGCCCCGAGAAGTAGTGCTCGTAGCTGACGTTGTAGTTGTCGGCCATGGTGGGCGTGAGCTTCGGGTTGCCGCCGGAGGCGCTGAAGTATGCCTGGTTCGGGTTGGTGCTCTCCAGGAGGGTGACGTTGCCGCTCACTCCCAGGCCGGCGTTCATCTGGTCCATGCGCGGGCGGGCCAGGGTGCGGGCGGCGCTGACGCGCAGGTCGTCGTTGTCGGTGAAGCCGAAGATCAGGTTCGCGCTGGGCAGGTAGCGGGTGTAGCTGGTGCTGCCGGACACCGGGATCAGCTCGATCGCGTTGCCGGTGATGGCGCTGCCCGGCGCCACGCGCTCGCCTTCCGCACGCTGCGCGGTGTGCTGCATCTGCATGCCGAAGTTGCCGCGCAGGCTGATGCCGCCCAGGTTGGTGTCGAGGTTGAACTGGATGTACGGGGTGAAGACGTTCTCATGCGTCTTCCAGTTCGGCGGCGTGCCGGTATTGGAGCCGAACGTCGGCACGTTGACCAGGCTGCCGTTGTCGATCAGGGCGAACGGGTTGTAGCAGAGCTCCGGGCCGATGCCCATCCACGACAGCGGATCGCAGCTGCTGCCGCCCTGGATCGGCGCAGTCTCGACGGCGCTGCCGCCGCTGATGGTGCCGCCGCCCAGGGTCAGGAAGGCCTGGTCGATGTTGTAGGACTTGTTGCGGTTGCTGTTGCTCACGCCGAACTCCATGCTGGAGAACGGGCCGCTGGCGAAGCTGCGCTCCACCGCGATGCGCACGTTGGCCAGGTAGTCGACGGTGCGCGGCGCATTGATGAAGCCGGCCTGCACCACGTCGCTGCCTGCGCCCCAGCCCTGCGGGTCGGTCAGCATCACGCCCTGGGTGTAGTCCAGCGACGGGCTGAGGTAGAGCATGCCGTTGCTGAGCTCGTTGAAGCCCACCGTGTCGAGCGCGCCGCCGCTGGTGCCGTAGCCGGTGCCGGAATAGCTCTCGAGGTCGACGTCATGGCGGGTGGCGCGCGAATAGTTCGCGTCGGCATCCACCGACCAGTTCTCGTTGATGGTGAACTTGTTGTCCCAGTTGAAGTTGTAGACCCGGGCGCTGGTGCTGTTGTAGTCGTTGCGGACCACCGGCTTGACGTTGGTATAGGTGCCGTTTTCGACGAAACCGTTGGACACCGAGCCCGGTGTCATGGATGCCACTCCCTCCGACCCGTATCCCAGCGGGAGCTCCATGCCCTTGGCCTGCTGGGTTTCCTTGAAGTTGTCGTAGGTGAGGTCGATGGTGCCGGTGTAGAACTCGTTCGGCTGCCATTCCACGGTGGCGAGCACGCCGTTGCGCTTCATCGAGTCGGTGATGCCGTAGTTCTTCGAGCCGCCGATCACCCCGTTCCCGTTCGGATCGGTCGCGTAGCCCCACGGCGCCTGGTGCTCGATCTGCGAGGGGTTGTCCTCCAGATCCACGCCCAGGGTCACGCCCAGGGTGTGGTTGGCGAACTGGTCCACCCACACGCCGTTGAAGTTGTGGCCGGAATTGCTGACGCCCGGGCCGTTGGCCAGCTGGGACATGTCGTTCCAGATGTACTTGGCGTTCACCGCCGCCTCGGGGCCGGACTTGTCCAGCGGGCGGATCGTGTGCATGTCCACCGTGCCGGTGAGGCCCTGGCCGATCAGGTCGGCCTGCGGGCTGAGGTGCACCACCACGTTGTCGAACCAGCTCGACGGGTACTGGTCGAACTGCACGTCGCGGTTGTTGGAGGTGGAGACCTGCTGGCCGCCGTTGATCAGGGCGGTGGAGAAGTCGGGGCCGAGGCCATGGATGGTCAGCACCTGCGGGCGACCGTCCACGGTCTGCACCGCGAGGCCGGGCAGGCGGCCCAGCGTGTCGGCGATGGAGGTGCCGGGCAGCTTGCCGACCTGCTCGGCGGAGACCGCCTCGACGATGGAGTCGGCGTTCCTCTTCAGCGCGGTGGAGTTCTCGATGCTGCTGACGAAGCCGTTCACCTGCACGGCCTGCATCTGCTTCGCCTTTTCCTTCTTGTCACGCGGGGACAAGGGATTCGTGCTGGTGGTCTGGTCGCTGGTGCTCTGCTGGGTGTCCTGCTGCTGCGCGGCGGGCGCCGGCGCGGTGGCGGCGCTGGCCACGGCGCACGTGCCAAGGCAGGCCGATGCGATCGCCATGGCCAGCAGCTTGTGTTTCATCAACATGTCTCGTCTCCCCACGAATTGGTCGTTGTCGTTGTCGCGGCGTGAACCGTCCGGCGATTCCATCGACGGCTTCGTCAGCAACCGGCTTGCGCCCGTGCCCCCCGTCGCGTGATTGCATGGTAGGGCGGCGTTTTCGGCGCGAACGATTCGTGCATACGTATTCATGGCGCGGCGCAAACTCCTTCGCTGCGACGCAGCATCGCGCCGCCGCGCGACCGGGCGCGGCGTGGCGCGTGGCGCGCAAAGCCGCGGCACGCCTGCATCCGCGCACGGAGGCGCCGCCGGCACGAAATCGTTTGGACGTCCATTTGTTGCAGGCTCATGACGCGGCTGCAGCATCCATGAATACGTATGCAGCACTGTGCGGGATCGGCATGCCCTGCCACTAAGCTGGGCGCCGTTCGATGGCGGGCGGCCCCGGAAGGCCGCCCGCTCACGTCACGGGGCCCAGCAATGACTGACACACCATGGTGGCGCGGAGCCGTCATCTACCAGATCTACCCGCGCAGCTTCCTCGACACCGACGGCGACGGCGTGGGCGACCTGCCCGGCATCATCGAGCGGCTCGACTACGTGGCGGGGCTGGGCGTGGACGCGATCTGGATCGCCCCGTTCTTCCGCTCGCCGATGGCGGATTTCGGCTACGACATCGCTGATCCCTGCGACGTCGATCCCCTGTTCGGCACGCTCGCCGACTTCGACCGCCTGCTGCGCGAGGCGCATGCGCGCGGGCTCAAGGTGATGATCGACCAGGTGCTCAGCCATACCTCGGCAGAGCACGCCTGGTTCGGGGAGAGCCGGCAGAGCCGCGACAATCCGAAGGCCGACTGGTATGTGTGGGCCGACGCGAAGGAAGACGGTACGCCGCCCAACAACTGGCTGTCGATCTTCGGCGGACCGGCCTGGCGCTGGGAACCGCGGCGCGGCCAGTACTACCTGCACAACTTCCTCGCCGCCCAGCCCGACCTCAACTTCCACAACCCGGAAGTGCGCGCGGCGGTGCTGGACAACCTGCGCTTCTGGCTGGACCGCGGCGTGGACGGCTTCCGCCTCGACTCGATCAACTTCTGCTTCCACGACGCGCAGCTGCGCGACAACCCGGCCAAGCCCAAGGCGCAGCGCACCGGGCGAGGCTTCAGCGCGGACAACCCCTACGCGTTCCAGTACCACTACTACAACAACACGCGGCCCGAGAACCTCGCCTTCCTCGGCGAACTGCGGGCGCTGATGGACCGCTATCCCGGCATCGCCACGCTGGGCGAAATCTCCTCGGAGGATTCGCTGGCCACGATGGCCGAATACACCAGCGGCCATCGCCTGCACATGGGCTACAGCTTCGAGCTGCTCACCGACGACTTCAGCGCCGCCTACATCCGCGACACCGTGCGCGCGCAGGAGGCGAAGATGGCCGAAGGCTGGCCGTGCTGGGCGATCTCCAACCACGACGTGGAGCGCGTGCTCAGCCGCTGGGGCAATGGCGATGGCTCGGCCGCGATGGCGAACCAGCTCACCGCGCTGGTCTGCTCGCTGCGCGGTTCGGTCTGCGTGTACCAGGGCGAGGAGCTGGGCCTCACCGAGGCCGAACTGCCCTACGAGGCGCTGCGCGATCCCTACGGCATCGCGTTCTGGCCCGAGTTCAAGGGCCGCGACGGCTGCCGCACGCCGATGCCGTGGAATGACGGCGAGCACGCCGGTTTCAGCCGCGCCACGCCGTGGCTGCCGGTGCCGCCCGAACATCGCGCGCTGGACGTGGCGCGCCAGCAGGTCGATCCCGCTTCCGCGCTCAACGGCTATCGCCGCTTCGTGCATTGGCGCCGCGGGCAGCCTGCGCTGCGCAGCGGTGCCATACGTTTCCTCGACACGCCCGAGCCGGTGCTGGCCTTCGTGCGCGAGCTGAGCGGGGAACGGGTGCTCGTCGTGTTCAACCTGTCCGCCGCGCCGGTGGAGTTCGCGTTGCCGCTGCCCGGAACGCTGCAGCCGCTGCAGGGCCACGGCCTGGTGGCGGGCACGCTGGACGGCGAGCGCCTGCGCCTGCCCGCCAACGGCAGCCTGTTCGCGCGGATCGGGTAGGGCGTCGCACTGCTGCCAGCCGCTGGCAGCAGCGATGGCCGGGCGGGATGGGTTTTGCGCGCGGGCGCAGGCATCATGGCGATCCGTCCCCCTCGGTCTCCCGCTTCGTGTCCGCGCACACCTCCCGTGCTTCCGTGCTGTTCGCGGTCGGCGTGCTGCTGGTCAGCATGGCCTCGTACCAGCTGGGCGCCGCGCTGGCCAAGCAGTTGTTTCCCATGGTCGGCGCACAAGGCGCCACCGCCTGCCGGCTGGGCCTGGGTGCGCTGATCCTGCTGCTGGTGCGGCGGCCCTGGCGCTCGTGGCAGCGTGGCCGCGACCTGCGTGCGCTGTGGGGCTACGGCCTGTCGATCGGCGCGATGAACCTGGTGTTCTACATGTCGCTGCGCACGATTCCGCTGGGCATCGCGGTGGCGCTGGAATTCACCGGGCCGCTGGCGCTGGCCCTGTTCGGCTCGCGCCGCCTGCTGGATTTCGTCTGGATCGCGCTGGTGGTGGCGGGCCTGCTCCTGCTGCTGCCGCTGCGCGGGCAGGCGCATGCACTCGATCCGGCCGGCGTGCTGTACGCGCTGGCCGCCGGCGTGGGCTGGGCGTGCTACATCGTGCTGGGCCAGCGCGCCGGCAGTGCGCATGGCGGCGACGCGGTGACCTGGGGCACCTCGATCGCGGCGCTGCTGGCGATCCCGGTCGGCGTGGCGCATGCCGGCAGCGCGCTGTTCAATCCCGCGCTGCTGCCGTTCGCGCTGGGCGTGGCCGTGCTCAGTTCCGCCCTGCCGTATTCGCTGGAAATGGTGGCGCTGACCCGCCTGCCGACACGCAGCTTCGGCACCCTGCTGAGCCTGGAGCCGGCCTTCGCCGCGCTGACCGGCGTGGCCCTGCTCGGCGAGCGGCTCGGCCTGCTGCAGTGGCTGGCGATCGCGGCGATCATCGTCGCCGCCGCCGGCACCGCGCTCAGCGTGCGCAGGCCGGTGGCGGAGCCGCTGGTGAATTGAGTGTGGGGTATTCCCCCCTCGCCCGCTTGCGGGAGAGGGGTTGGGGAGAGGGGCTTCTGCTTCCGCGTGTACGTAAGATTCAAAGCGGTTTCGTCCACCTGCCGGCGGCCGAGTTCCTTTCTCTTTGTATGCCCACGCACCCGCAGGAGCGCGGGCGAACCGCGAAGCTGGCCCGCAAGGGCGGAGGGCAGGAGGCCCGGCAAGCGCCAACCGGGGTGTCGTTTCCTCTTGGTTACTTCTCCTTTGGACAAGCAAAGGAGAAGTAACTCGGGCGCCGGCAGGCGCTCGAAGCCGCTTTGTTGCTTGCGACGAATCCAGGTCGTTTGCGACCAACGCAACGCCAACCACGCCACAACGCCAACATCAGCGCCACAACGCCAACATCAGAATGGATGCCCGCGTCCGCGGGCATGACGCCACACGGGGTGCGCCTCAGCGCCGCCGCGACCCCTTCAGGCTGCTGAGCGAGAAGCTGGCCATTTCGCCGCCGCCGGGCAGGCGGCGCGACTGCCCTGGCGGCGGACCCCAGGCATGCGCGGTCACCACTTCCCAGGTGGCGGGAATGCGGCCGTCCACGCGCATCGCCTCGTAGGCGGCGAGCATGGCGCGGTAGTGCGACTTGCCGGTGAGGTGGCGTTCGCGCGCGGCGTCGGCGTGGGTGGCGCCCAGTCCGCGCAGTTCCTCCAGCAGCTTGCGCGGTTCGCTGTAGGTGAGCGTGTAGCGCTCCACGTCCAGCACCGGGTCGCGCAGGCCCGCGTTGAGCACCGCGTCGCCGATGTCGTGCATGTCGAGGAAGCGGCTGACATGGGAATGGCCGTCCACCGCGGCCCAGGCCGCGCGCAGTTCCTTCAGCGTGTCGGGGCCGAAGGTGGTGAACGCGAGCAGGCCGCCGGGCTTGAGCACGCGCGCGCATTCGCCGAACAGGGCGGCGAGGTCGGTGATCCACTGGAAGCACAGGTTGGAGTGCAGCACGTCCACCCTGTGGTCGGGGAAGGGCAGCGCGGTGGCCTCGGCGCAGACGCGGCGGAACGGCTTCAGCCAGCCGCTGTGCGCCTTCGCCGCGCGCAGCATCGGCAGCGCGAGGTCGACCGCGATCACCTCGGCCTTGGCGTAGCGCTGCTTCAGCAGCGCGGTGCCGCGGCCGGTGCCGGCGCCCACGTCGAGCACGCGTTCCGGCGTTTCCAGGTAGAAGCCCAGGCGATCCAGCAGCGACTGCTGCACCTCGCGCTGCAGGGCGTCGTGCTGCTCATACGTGCGCGCCGCGCGGCCGAAGTTGCGGCGCACCTGGCCGCGGTCGAGGTGGAAATCACTCATTGAAGCCGCACTCATCGGGGCCGTGCTCATGAAAGCCGTCCAGCAAGGGCTGCAGCGCCTGCGCCAGTTCGTCGGCGTGCGCGACGAACGGCGCGTGGCCGGCGTGTTCGATCTGCGTGTAACTGCCTCGTGCCTGGCGTGCGGACCATTCCATCGCCTGTGGCGGCACCAGTCGGTCGCGCCGGCCGGCGATCCATGCGCTGGGCTGGCGCAGCGAGGGCAGTCGCGTGCGCAGATCGCTGGTTTCGAGGATGCGGATGCCTTCCTGCAGCACGCGCAGGTCGGGTTCGCCGCGCGCGAAGGTGACCTCGCGCAGGTGGCGCAACGCGGCGCGCGGATCGGCGCTGCCCATGGCTTCCAGCGCAAGGAAGCGGTCGATGGTGGCGTGGTAATCGGTTTCCAGGTCCAGCGCGAGCTGGTGCACCAGCGCCGCGTCGCTGCCCCAGGTCCAGCTCTCGTCGCGCGCGAACTTCGGCGTGGCGCACAGCATCGCGAGGCCGCGCACGTGCTGTGGGTGCTCCAGCGCCGCGGTGAGTGCGACCAGGCCGCCCAGCGACCAGCCCAGCCAGAGTGCCGGCGGCGTGGCGGCGGTGATCGCCGCGGCGCAGGCATGCGGCTCCAATGACAGGCCGCAGTCGCGCGACCAGCCGTGGCCGGGCAGGTCCACCACATGCATCGTGCAACGATCGGCCAGCGCCTCGACCAGTGGCGCCAGCACGCCGCCGTGCATCGCCCAGCCGTGCAGCAGCACCAGCGGCACGGGGCCGTGGCCGAGCTTTTCGATGTAGAGGCTCATGCCCCGCCCCAATGGAGCAAGGCGCCTTTTGCGTTCGCCTCCCCTCCCCTTCGGGGAGAGGATCGAGGTGAGGGGCGGGTGCTTGCGGGAATGTTGTTCGGAGCCTGCCCCGATGTGGGCTCATCGCCAGCGTGTCCCCTCACCCCTGCCCTCTCCCCGGAGGGGAGAGGGAGTGAACTTGCGGGGGCGAGGTTTGCATCCACCGCCCCGCGCCCGTCGAACACGAAGCAGTCGCCCTGCCAGTGCGCGCCGTCGGTGAGCTCAAGGTATTTGAGGATGCCGCCTTCGAGCTGGTGCACGCGCTCGATGCCCAGTTCCTGCATGTGCAACGCGGCCTTCTCGCAGCGGATGCCACCGGTGCAGTACGACACCACGGTCTTGCCCGCGTAGCGGGCGCGGTCGGCGGCCACGGCGGCGGGGAAGGCGGTGAAGCTGGCGAGCCGGTAGTCCACCGCCTGCGCGAACTTGCCCACGGCGGTTTCGTAGTCGTTGCGCGTGTCCAGCATCAGCACGTCGCGGCCGTCGTCGTCATGGCCCTGGTCCAGCCAGCGCTTCAGCGTGGGCGCATCCACCGCCGGCGCACGGCCGCCTTCGGGGCGGACCGCCGGCATGTGCATGGTGATGATCTCCTTCTTCAGCCGCACGCGCAGGCGGCCGAACGGCACGCTGCCGGAGATCGACTCCTTCGCTTCCAGCCCGGCGAAGCGCGTGTCCGCGCACAGCCACGCCATGAACGCGTCCACCGCCTCGCGCGGGCCGGCGAGGAACAGGTTGATGCCCTCGGGCGCCAGCAGCACGGTGCCCTTCAGTGCCAGCGCGGCGGCGCGTTCGAGCACGCGCTCGCGCAGCGCGGGCAGGTCGTCCAGCGCGACGAAGCGGTAGGCGGCGAGGTTGACGATGTTCATGGGGACAAGGCGGCGTAGCGACCCGCCATTATACGTGGCCACCCGCACCGATCCGCCGCGGCAGCGTGGCCAGCGCATCCAGCAACAGGTCGACGTGCTTGTCCTCGTGTGCCGCTGACAGCGTGATGCGCAGTCGCGCCTGTCCCTGCGGCACCGTGGGCGGGCGGATCGCGGTGACCAGCAGGCCATGCTGTTCCAGCGCCTGCGCGGCATCCAGCGCAGCCCGCGCATCGCCGAGCAGCAGGGGCTGGATCGCGCTGGGCGAGTCCGTCAGCGGCAGGCCGAGTTGCGCGGCGCCGGTGCGGAAACGGGCGATCAGCGACTGCAGTTTTCCGCGGCGCCAGTTTTCGCCGCGCGCGATCGCCACGGCGGTGCAGGCCGCGGCCGCCAGCGCGGGCGGCATCGCCGTGGTGTAGATGTACGGTCGCGCGAACTGCAGCAGGCCGTCGACCAGCGCGGCAGAACCGGCTACGAAGGCACCGCTGCAACCCAGCGCCTTGCCCAGCGTGGTCATCAGCACCGGCACCTCGCGCGGGCCCAGGGCCGCGGCCGCCACGCTGCCGGCGCCGTCCGCACCCAGCACGCCGAGGCCGTGCGCGTCGTCCACCATCAGCGTGGCGCGTTCGCGGGTGCATGACGCGGCGAGTCCGGTGAGCGGCGCCACGTCGCCGTCCATGCTGAACACGCCGTCGGTGGCGACGAGCGCGGCGGCATCCGGCCGGCTCGCCAACTGGCGCGCGGCGGCTTCGATGTCGGCATGCGGATAGCGCTTCAGTTCGGCGCCGGCCAATCGTGCTCCGTCGAGCAGGCAGGCGTGGTTGAGCTTGTCCTGCACGCACACGTCGCCAGGCGCGAGCAGGGCCTGCAGCACGCCGAGGTTGGCCATGTAGCCGGTGGAAAACAGCAGCGCTCGCTCGCGCCCCATCCAGTCGGCCAGCGCCTCTTCGAGTTGCGCGTGCTCGCGGCGATGGCCGCAAACCAGGTGCGCCGAGCCGCTGCCCACGCCTTCGTCATCGGCGGCGCGCTTGAGCGCGGCGACCAGCTGCGGGTGCTGCGCGAGCCCGAGGTAGTCGTTGCTGCAGAAGCCGAGCAGGCGGCGGCCGTCGCTTTCCAGCCACGGGCCTTCGACGTGCTCGATGGTGCGCAGGCGGCGGCGCAGGTTCGCGTGTTCGCGTTCGGCCGTCTGGATGGCCAGGCGTTCTAGCAGATCAGCACGGGTCATGGAAATTCGCGGCTGAAGAGCGACCCCACCCCAACCCTCCCCTGCAAGCAGGGGAGGGAGGTGAGCCTGTGCTCCTCCCTTGCTTGCGGGGAGGCGAGGAGGGGGTGCTTCATGCTGCTGCACTGCACCCGCAGCCATGCCCGCAACCCGCCGGTGCCGCCTTCATGATGTCCGCGTGCGCCGTGCCCGCTTCCTCCACCACTTCCATCGCATGCAGGTCGAGGCGGCGGAACAGCGCGCGGTCGTGTTCGGTATCGGGGTTGCCGGTGGTGAGCAGTTTCTCGCCGTAGAAGATCGAGCCCGCGCCGGCGTGGAAGCACAGCGCCTGCACCGCGTCGTCCATCTGCTGGCGGCCGGCGGAGAGGCGCACGATGGACAGCGGCATCAGGATGCGCGCCACCGCGATGGTGCGCACGAATTCGAACGGGTCGAGCTTTTCCGCGTTGCCCAGCGGCGTGCCCGGCACCGGTACCAGCTGGTTGATCGGCACCGAGTGCGGGTGCTCGGGCAGGTTGGCCAGCGCCTGCAGCAGGCCGGCGCGTTGCGCGCGCGTCTCGCCCATGCCGACGATGCCGCCGCAGCAGGTCTTCAGGCCGGCGTCGCGCACCTGCTCCAGCGTCTGCAGGCGATCCTGGTATTCGCGTGTGTGGATGATCTCGCCGTAGAACTCGGGCGCGGTGTCGATGTTGTGGTTGTAGTAGTCGAGGCCGGCGTCCTTGAGCTGCCGCGCGTGGCCGTCGCCGAGCAGGCCCAGCGTGGCGCAGGTTTCCAGGCCGAGGTCCTTCACCGCGCGCACGATCTCCGCGACCTTGGGGATGTCGCGGTCCTTCGGCCCGCGCCACGCCGCGCCCATGCAGAAGCGGCTGGCGCCGGCGGCCTTGGCGGCCTTCGCACGTGCCAGCACATCGTCGACTTCCATCAGCTTCTGCGCCTGCACGCCGGTGTCGTAGCGCGCCGCCTGCGGGCAGTAGGCGCAGTCCTCGGGGCAGCCGCCGGTCTTGATCGAGAGCAGGGTGGACACCTGCACCGCGTTCGGGTCGTGGTGCTCGCGGTGGATGGTGTGCGCGCGATGCAGCAGCTCGTTGAACGGCAGCGCGAACAGCGCGGCGACCTCGTCGCGGCTCCAGTCGTGGCGGATGAGGGCTTCGGGCATGGCGGGCTCCGGTGGGGACGCGCCAGTCTGGGCGGCACGCCCGATATCGTCAACCTGCGGCTGCGTATCCGGGGTTGACGGGCGGTGGCCGACGGAAAACGAAGGGCGGCCTGCGGCCGCCCTTGTCGATGCCTCGCGTGGTGCGGGCGAGGCCTACTTGCTCCGCAGCGCCTTCACCTGGTCGGCGGTGACCGGCTTGCCCTGGTTGCCCCACGATGTGCGCTCGTGGTTCGCAATGTCGGCGATGTCGGCGTCGTTCAAGCTGGCCGCGAACGGCGGCATCGGCGCCGCGTAGGTGGTGCCGTTGATTGCCTCGCCGTGCAGGCCGTGCAGGATGGTGCCGAGCTGTTTGGTCGGGTCGGCATCCAGCACGGCGGCATTGCCCTTGAGTGGCGGGAAGGTGCCGGGCAGGCCTTCGCCGGTGGCCTGGTGGCAGGCCGCGCAGTTGGCGGCGTAGAGCTGCGCGCCGTGCTCCGCATTGAACGCGTAGGGGCCGGTGGCGGCGGGCGGCGGGGTGGCCGCGCTCTCGGGCGCCTTGGTGATCTGCGGCGTCGCGACGGCCTCGCCGTTGGGCGCGAGTACCTGCAGCACACCTTGCGCGCCCAGCTGCATGTGCGCCATCGCGTGGTCCACGAACGGATACTTGCCCGGCTCGTCGAGCCTCAGGTCGAAGATCGCGCCTTCGCCCGGCCCCACGCTGTAGGTCGATACGCCGTCGATCGCCTGCGCCGGGTTGCCGCCCGGGTACACCTTGTCGAAGATCGCGCCAATCACGTGGAACGCGCTCCACAGGCTGGGGCCGGCGTTGACCACGTACAGGCGCACCAGGTCGCCGGGCTTGGCGGTCAGCGGATGGTCGCGGTACTGGAATGCGGCGCCGTTGAACACCACCTCGTCCGGGCGCATCTCCTGCATCTTGTCGTAGTTGGCGCCCATCAGCTTGCCGGCCACCTGCGAGGTGTACCACTCGCCCTGCACCAGCACGTAGCTCTCCTGCGCCGGCGGCAGCGGCGTGGCCGGGTCGACGATGATCGCGCCGTACATGCCGTTGGCGATGTGCAGCAGCACCGGCGGCGTGCCGCAGTGGTACAGGAACGCACCCGGCACCTTCGCCACGAACGAAAACTTGATCGATTCGCCCGGCATCAGCTCCACGTAATGCAGGCTGGGCGGGGTGATCGCGCTGTGGAAGTCGATCGAGTGCTGCATGGTGCCGCGGTTGGTGAAGGTGACGTTGACCGTCTGCCCCTGGCGCACGTGGATCACCGGGCCGGGCACGGTCTTGCCGAAGGTCCAGGCTTGGTACTGCACGCCGCTGGCAATCTCCACCGTGTCGTTGCTGGAGACGATGTCCACGTCCACGCTGTCGCCCGCGGCCACCGGCGGCAGGCTGGCGTCGTGCGCCTTCTCGATCGGCGTCGTCGCGGCCAGCGACAGTGGCGTCACCGCGGCGGCGGCCGCCACCGGCGTCGGCGACTTCACGTGCAGCGCGCTGTGCAGGCCGGCCAGCAGCAACGCCGCCAGCACCAGCACGCCGGCCAGCGCCGGCCCCTGCACGCGCCACGACAGGTGCTTCACTTCGTCCGGCCGGATCGCCGTGTTCCACTCGGAGAATTTCCGCCAGCCCGGCCAGCGGCTCTCGATCAGGTAGTCCAGGCTGTACGGGCTGGGGCCGGAGCGCTGGTTGATCACGATCAGCGCCGCGAACACCAGCACGTAGCTGATCGCCGCGCCGATGTTGTTCGCGCCCACCGAATAGGGGCCGCCGAAGCCTTCGGCGGTGCTCCACACCAGCAGGCTGAACAGGATGCCCACGATGTAGGTGGTCTTGCGCGCGAAGCCCAGCAGCAGGGCCAGCGCCAGCGCCGTCTCGGCGATGCGCGTGGCCCACACGAAGAAACCGACATGCGGCGTGACCAGGCCGATCCACAGCTGGAACCACCAGGCCGACCAGGCGGGCTGCCCGGTCGCGGCGTTGTGCAGGTAGCCCACGTAGTGGCTGGCGAAATCGGCGGTCCACGTCAGCGCGGCGCTCACGGCCCAGATCACGCCGAAGGCCACGCGCAGCGCGGTGCCGGCGATGGCCGGCCAGGTCGAAGTGGCGGATTTGCCGCCGTCGGACACGGTCATGCGGAACCTCCTGGAACGGACGAGCGTTGGCGGAAGAATGCGGTGTCGATGCCCCGGCGATCGACTGCGCCCGAGTGTACGGCCGCGGCGTGGGTTTGGCGTGACAGGCTGCGACGCGTTGCCGCTACCATCGACCGCAGGAACGGGAGGGCGCATGGACAAGGCAAGCCTGCTGCAACCCTGGCATGTGCTGTCGCGCTGGTTGCTGCCACTGCGCTGCCTGCTGTGCGCTGCGCCGGGCGCGGATGGCACGGACTTGTGCGCGGCCTGCGCCGCCGAGCTGCCGCGCAACCGCAGCTGCTGTGCGCGCTGCGCCCTGCCGTTGCCCGTGCCCGCCGTGTTGTGCGGCGAATGCCAGCGCCACGCGCCGCCGTGGCAGGCCGCATGGGCGCCGTTCCGCTACGGCTGGCCGCTGGACCGGCTGGAGTCGCGCTTCAAGTTCGGCCGCGACCTCGCCGCCGGCCGCGCACTGGCCACGCTGTGGCAGCGCGAGCCCATGCCGCTGCCGCAACCCGCCCTGCTGCTGCCGGTGCCGCTGCATCGCGCGCGCCTGCGTGGGCGTGGCTACAACCAGGCGCTGGAGCTGGCGAAGCCGCTGGCGCGCCACTTCGGCGTGCCGTTGCGCCACGACGTGCTGCAGCGCCAGCGCGGCACAGCGGCGCAGACCGAACTGGATGCCGTGGCCCGCCGCCGCAACGTGCGTGGCGCCTTCACCGTGCGTGCGGGTGTCGCGCTGCCCGCCCACGTGGCGATCCTCGACGACGTGATGACCACCGGCGCCACCCTCGCCGAATGTGCCCGCGTGCTGAAGCGGGCCGGCGTGGCGCGGGTGGACGTGTGGGCGCTGGCGCGTGCGCCGTCGCCGCGCGGCTGACGCCCGATTCCCGAGCTGCCAAAGTCGCGCCGAGCGGCGCTAGGATGGCAGCCGGCCGATACAGCCTGCCGCCTGCACCCGCTTCGGGAACGGTGAATGTATCAGCGGCACACCACGGACCCTTCGTCATGGCGAACGGATCGGCAACGCAGGCACCGATGCACCCACTTCGTTCGCCACGAAACGGAGGATTCCACATGCGCAATCATCTCGACGCCAAGCTCATGGCGAAGCAGCTGCGTCAGCGGCTGGCGGAGAAATCGATCGAACTCGGTCACGGCGAATGCCTGGAACTGGTTGCGGCCCAGTTTGGCTATGCCGACTGGAACATGCTCGCCGCGCGCATCGCGCTGACCAGGCAACGCGACGCCGATGGCGAGACCGGCATCCGGTTCAAGGCGGCTGCACCGATCTTGCGCATCTACTCGCGCGACAAGGCTCGCGAGTTTTACCTGGACTATCTCGGTTTCCACCTGGATTGGGCCGATGCACCGCTCACGGCTGATGCCGGCCCCGCGACGCTGTATACGCAGATCTCGCGCGACAGGCTGGTGATCCACCTGTCCGAGCATCACGGTGATGGCAGTCCCGGCACTGCCTGCTGGATCACCATGAAGGGCATCGACGCGTTCCATGCCGAACTTGCCGCGAAGGAGTACCCCAACATGCGTCCCGGGATCGAACCGATGCCGCCGCGGTTGCGCGTGATGGAGGTGATCGATCCGTTCGGCAACCGGCTGCGTTTTGGCGAATTCACCAGCCGGCCGATCAGGGAGGACGGCAGCCCGGTCTGAGGCATCGCGCGAGCGCCGCAGGTGCGGCAGTCGTGCCGTTCAACGCACCGCCAGCGCCAGCACGATGCCGATCCACATTGCCAGCCCCCACCAGTTGTTGTGGCGGAACGCGGCGAAGCAGGCGCCGCGTTCGCGCTTGCGGATCATCCACAGCTGGTACGCGAACAGGCCGGTGGCCGCGAGCAGCGCCAGCCAGTACGGCCAGCCGAGATGGGCGCGCTGGCCCACGAAGACCATCGCCAGCAGCAGGGTGGCCATCAGGATGCCGAGGATGGGCAGGTCGGCATCGCCGAACAGGATCGCGGTGGACTTCGCGCCGGCCGCGAGGTCGTCCTCGCGGTCCACCATCGCGTACTCGGTGTCGTACACCACCGACCACAGGATGTTGGCGATGAACAGCAGCCAGCCCAGCGGCGGCACCGTGCCCGCCACCGCGGCGAACGCCATCGGGATGGACCAGCCGAACGCCGCGCCCAGCACCACCTGCGGCAGGTAGGTCCAGCGCTTGGTGAACGGGTAGAGCGCGGCCAGCGCCGCGCCGGCGAAGGAGAGCTTGATCGTCAGCGCGTTGGTGAACAGCACCAGCACGAAGGCGAACGCCAGCAGCGCGCCGAACACGATCAGCGCCTCGCGCGGCGTCACCCGCCCGCTGGCGATCGGTCGGCCCGCGGTGCGCTCCACCTGCGGGTCCAGCTTGCGGTCGGCAAAGTCGTTGATCGCGCAACCCGCCGCGCGCATCGCGAACACGCCGAGGGTAAAGATCGCGAGCGGCTTGAATGGCGGCCAGTCGCCCGCCGCCAGCCACAGTGCCCACCAGGTCGGCCACAGCAGCAGCAGGGCGCCGATCGGGCGGTCCATGCGGGTCAGCACCAGGTAGTCGTGGGCCTTCTCGCGATGGCGCGGCGGCAGCCGTCGCAGCAGCCAGTCCAGCACGCGCGCGGCGCGGGTGGAGCTGTCGGCGGGGCGCACCGGTGGCGACGCGCGGCCGGTCGCGGCGGCGGGTCGCGGGCGCGCGGCGGGGGATGGCGGTGAAGTGCGGCGCTGGCGTTTGCGGGAGGTCGGAGCCATCCGCCGAGTTTAGCGTGGCGACCCGACCCCGGTACCGTGACCGGGGCGGCCAATCGTGGCGCAAGTCCCGGCGTGGCGTACGCTATGCGCCAGCTTCCATCCCACCTGCTCCGGGAATCGTGCCATGCCCAAGTCGATCAGCCATATCGCATTGATCGTCTGCGATCCCGCGCGCACCGCGGAACTGTTCGCCAGTGTGTTCGGCGCACGCGTGGTGAGCGACGCGGACGACGACGGCCACCGCCAGTCGCTGGCCAAGTTCGGCGGCGTCTGGTTCGTGCTGCGCCAGGGCGAAGGGCCGTCCGCCCGCAACGGCGACCACATCGCCTTCGAGGTCGGCAAGGCCGAGTTGCCGGGCTATGCCGAGAAGCTGGCCAAATCCGGCGTGGAATATTTCATGGCGCGCGAGGACTCCGCGCTGTACTTCACCGACTACGACAACCACGTGTTCGAGCTGGACGGCGGCGGCTCGATGGACGAGGCGCTGGAAAACCGGGGACAGGGTACCGCTGCATAGCGGGTGAGGCGTCGACCCGCTTTCGTGCACCATGGCGTTGCCGTGGAAGACGGGGATGGGTTCGGACCCGTCCGCGGTCTTCAGGCGGCCACGCGCAGGAGATGGGAGTCGCGCTGGCATTGGCGAACCCCCGATCGCCTGCCGTACCATGGCGCGGCTCGCTGGGTGTGCCATCTGCCTCATCGTTCCGGAAGAAGCCGACGTGGAGGGCGAGGGGAAACTTCGGTACGTCGCATTCGATGCGGTCGAGATCGATCTCGACGGCAGGCGCGTGAGCGTGGGCGGCCGCGACGTCGCGCTGGAGCCCAAGGCATTCGACGTGCTCGCGCTGCTGGTGCAGGCGCCGGGCAAGGCGTTTTCGCGTGACGAGATCCTCGATGCGGTCTGGGGGCATCGTTGCGTCACGCCCGGTGTGCTCAATCGCGTCGTCACCATGGTTCGCCGCGCACTCGGCGAGACCGCGAACCACACGCGCTACATCCACACCTTGCACGGCGTCGGCTACCGCTTCGATGGTGCCGTGCGGCGTTTCGCACAGCGGGTTGCGCCGCCGGAAAACCCTGCCGCGGTGGACGGTGAGATCGGTGCGGCGCCGGCGCAGGCGCTGCCGGTGTCGAAGCCCGACGATCCGCCCACGGCGCGGCCGCCTGCAGACGGCGCGCGGGGGCGGGCGGTGGGGGCATCGCCCGCGATCGTGCCTGCGGCGCCGGTAACGCGGCGCCCCGCGTGGGCGTCGCCAAGGCTACGGCTGCTTGCCGCAACCCTGCTTGTCGCCGTCGCCGGCACCCTGCTTTGGTGGCGAACGAATCCCGCGAAGCCGGCCGTTGCGTCGCCGCCGACCCTCGTGGTGCTGCCGCTGCGCGTCATCGGCGACGAAGGGGGCGAGCACGTCTTCGCCGACGGCCTGAGCGAGGAACTGGCCACGCAGCTCGCGCGCGTCGACGGCCTGCGCCTGATCGCCAGCGTCTCGGCCGCGCGTGCGCGCGAGCAGGGGCTCGATGCGGCGCAGCTGGCCGAGCGCCTGCATGTCACCCACGCGATCGAGGGCAGCCTGCGCGAATCCGGCGCTGCGTTGCGCATCGACCTGCGCCTGATCGAGACGCCGTCGGGGCGCACGGTGTGGGCGCAGAGCTACGATCGCCGGATGAAGGACGTCTTCGGCGTGCAGCAGGACATCGCGCAGGCTGTGGCGTCGGCCCTGGCGCTGCACCTGCCGCTGGACCGCGTCGCGGTCCGTCCGCCCGACCCCGCGGTATTCAGCGAATACCTGCGGCTGCGCCACATCTTCCTCGCGCACCCCGACGACGCGGACTACGGCAAGGCGGAGCTCGCATTGAATGCACTGGCTGCGCATGCGCCCGATTTCGCGCCGGTGCACGGGCTGCTCGCGCTCAACCTCGCCACCCACTTCGAGCCGGGGCGCGAACAGCAGGCGCTGCCGGAAGCCAGCCGCGCGCTGCGGATCGATCCCGACAACGTGTACGCGCATGCCGCACTCGGCGAGCTGGCCTGCATGCGCGACGAATGGAACGACTGCATGAAGGAACTGCGCGCGGCGCTGGCGCGCAATCCCACCGATCCGATCATGAACTCGCTGGTGGGCATGCACCTGGCGCGGCTCGGCTACGGCGAGGAGGCGCTGCGCCTGTTCCAGGCCGGATATGCGATGGATCCGCTCAGCTACTGGGCGGTCGCCAATCTCGGCACCCAGCTCGACACCCTGGGTCGCCACGCGGAGGCGCGACCCTATCTCGACGCCTTGCCGGGCCTGGCCGGCAAGCCCGACGCCTTGACCGACGAAATGCGCTGGCGCAACGCCGTCTGGCGCAACGACCTCGCCGGCGCGCACGCGATCGCCGCGCACATGCCCGACAACTATGCGCGCAAGCCGTTGTACGCCGCCTTCAGCGCGGCGCTCGCCGATCCGGTGCTGTGGCCGCAGGCACTGGCGAAACTGCATGCGGCGCAGCAGGCCAGCGCCGCGCCGCTGGTGCTGCAGCTGCAGGCGCCGCAACCCGACCAGACGATGGCGTTGCGCTTTTTCGAGCAGCCCTGGATGTTCGAGGGCAAGCTGTTGTGGGTGCGCGAGTACGCGGCGATCCGGCAGGGCCCGGCGTTCTCCGGCTTCCTGCACCGCACGAAGACACTGGCCTACTGGAACGCGTACGGCTGGCCGCCGCAATGCAGGCCCGACGGCGACGGCGCGCGCTGCGACTGATCGTGTTGCGTTCCATCCCGGTCCTCCCCTGCCCGCAGGCAGGAGAGGCGAAGGGGGCACCGTCATGTCGTGGGCAGGGGCTGCATGGCGCAGGTCACGTCCGTGTTCCAGTCCGCAAAGCTGCCCTTGGGGTTGTCCTGCCAGGCCCACACGTGCAGGTAGTAGGCCTCCGGCAGGCCGAAGCGGTTCGGCACCTGCAACAGGTTCATCAGGTTGCCGGCCACCTCGGGCGGCGGGCCGTCCGGGTAGCGTGCCGCCCAGTCGGCCGCGACCTCGATGAACTCCACGCCCACCAGGCGCATCGAGCCGTCCGGCATCGGTTCGTAGATGAGCGCTTCCGGCGCGCTCGGGTCGAGCACGCCATCCGCGATGCGCGACGGGTTCACCACATGGACGCCCATGGCGCCGGTATCCGGCCCGCTCACGCACGGCGTGGCGACCACCCAGCCGGTTTCCTTGTGCAGGGCCACGTTGATGTCCTTGTATTTTGCGGTCGCGCTGCGGATTTCCTGCACCAGGGGCGAATTGCCGTTGACGCCCGTGCCCTGGTGCATGTCCATGGGCGCCGCGTCGCCCGGCGTCGCCGCGCAGGCGAGCGGAAGCGCCAACGCGAGCGTGGAAATGGCGATGAAGAGTGTGTGGCGTGACATGATCCCCTCCGGTCGGTTCGGCAACGATGGAATGGTCGGCGGCAGGCCTTGCCGCCCATCCAGCCTGCCCCCGACGCCGCCCGGAAGCTTGAGGACGGACTTGGGCAATCGTGAGGAAATCGCTTGGAAAGCTTGGGGAGCGGCACGCGGCCGCCGTTTCCAGTCATCCGGGCCGGCAGGACGCAACGGCCCGTTCCGCGGGAATGGACGGGGAAGGCTGGAACTCATTGTCCGGAGGCGGACCATGTTGGCGACAATCTCCGGAATCGTGGTGCTGCTGGTTGCCCTGCTCCACGGATATTTCCTGGTGCTGGAAATGTTCCTCTGGGACAAGCCGGCCGGCAGGAAGGCGTTCGGCATGTCGAAAGAGCAGGCGGCCGCCACGAAGGTGCTGGCGGCGAACCAGGGCCTGTACAACGGCTTCATCGCCGCCGGCTTGCTGTGGGGCGTGATCCGGGGCGCGGCGGGTTGCGAATTCAAGCTCTTCTTCCTGCTGTGCGTGGTCGTCGCGGGTGTCTATGGCGCCGCGACGGCGAGCCACAGGATCCTTTACGTGCAGGCGCTTCCCGGCCTGCTGGCGCTGTTGCTGGTGCTGCTTTCATGCTGGGCTCCGGCGGCATGAAACCCGATTCGACCCAGGCCCGAGGTTCCCGCACGCATGGCTACCGACAGTGATTACATCGATTACGTGAGCGAACAGGCCGCGCTCGGCGACCGGCTCACGTACAAGAAGATGTTCGGCGAGTACGCGCTGTACGTGGACGGCAAGGTGGTGGCCTTCGCCTGCGACAACAGCCTGTTCGTGAAGCCCTCCGCGGCGGCGGCGACGCTGGCGCCCGGGCTGCCGCAGCGTCCGCCGTATCCCGGCGCGAAGGATTACCCGGTGGCCGACGAGTTGCTGGACGACTCGGACGCGCTCCGTCGTCTGCTGCTCGAGACGGCGGCGCGGATGCCGGTGCCGAAGCCACGGAAGCCCGTGGCGGCCAAGCGCGGCAAGTAGCCGGTGCGACGCCTCTTGCGTTGAATCCGGCGCAGGCTCCTGCAGTACTGGCGTGGCCGCGGGGTGCGCCGCCGTCCGGCCCGTGATTCAGGCCTTGTCGCCTGCAACAAGCCTGCGCCGGCTTCCGCAAGACAGCCGTCGTCGTGGCTGGCGGTGCCACCCGGCGGAACCGGATCGCGGTGCGCACGGTGCGACGCGCCACCTCGACCCGCGGCAATCGCGACGGGGTTGTACGCCAACTGTCGTCGATACCGTGCCGGGCTACGCACCGCGAGTACATGCGTTGCGGGACGCGTGGCGTAGGATCGCCAGGACGAACGGTGGGGACGACGCATCTGCGGGTCGGACCAGGAGCGGTGCCGAAGAGTCGATGCCCGGCCTGCTGGCGCAGGCCGGGCGTCGAAAGCCGGGTGGCTGCCGCGATCAGGCGGTCGTTTCGCCGGCACGCGTCAAGCCCAGCCGTCCCAGATCGCGCACCGCACCGTTCGCTGCATTCGAAGCCAGTGCCGCGTAAGCCTGCAATGCAACGGAGACCGGTCGCGTGCGATCGACGGGCTTCCACGCCGCCCGCCCACGCGCCTGCATCGCGGCACGGCGCGCGGCGATGGTTTCTTCCGGCAGGTCGAGGCGGATGCTGCGGTGGGGGATGTCGATCGCGATGGGGTCGCCGTCCTCGACCAGGGCGATCAGGCCGCCTTCGGCGGCTTCCGGCGAGACGTGGCCGATGGACAGGCCCGAGGTGCCGCCGGAGAAGCGGCCGTCGGTGATCAGGGCGCAGGCCTTGCCCAGGCCCTTCGACTTCAGGTAGCTGGTGGGGTAGAGCATCTCCTGCATGCCGGGGCCGCCGCGCGGGCCTTCGTAGCGGATCACCACCACGTCGCCGGGCTTCACCTTGTTGCCGAGGATGCCGCTCACCGCGGCCTCCTGGCTTTCGTACACCCTGGCGGTGCCGTGGAAGACGAGGATGGACTCGTCCACGCCCGCGGTCTTCACGATGCAGCCTTCCGGCGCGAGGTTGCCGAACAGCACGGCGAGGCCGCCGTCCTTGCTGAAGGGGTGTGCGGCGGAGCGGATCACGCCGCGCTCGCGGTCGGTGTCCAGCGTTTCCCAGCGCGCGGACTGGCTGAAGGCGACCTGGGTGGGCACGTTGCCGGGGGCGGCGCGGTAGAAGTGGTGGGTGGCTTCGTCGTGGCTGCGCCGCACGTCCCATCGCGCCAGCGCGTCGGCCAGCGTGGGCGCGTGCACGGTGGGGCGCGTGGCGTCGATCAGGCCCGCACGGTCGAGTTCGCCGAGGATGCCCATGATGCCGCCGGCGCGGTGCACGTCCTCCATGTGCACGTCGCTCTTCGCGGGCGCCACCTTGCACAGGCAGGGCACGCGGCGCGAGAGGCGGTCGATGTCGGCCATGCCGAAGTCCACGCCGCCTTCGCGCGCGGCCGCCAGCAGGTGCAGCACGGTGTTGGTGGAGCCGCCCATCGCGATGTCCAGGCTCATCGCGTTCTCGAACGCGGCGCGGTCGGCGATGCTGCGCGGCAGCGCGCTGGCGTCGTCCTGCTCGTACCAGCGGCGCGCCAGCGCCACGATCTGGCGGCCGGCGCGGCGGAACAACTGCTCGCGGTCGGCGTGCGTGGCCAGCACCGAGCCGTTGCCGGGCAGCGCCAGGCCCAGCGCCTCGGTGAGGCAGTTCATCGAGTTCGCGGTGAACATGCCCGAGCAGGAGCCGCAGGTGGGGCAGGCCGAGCGTTCCATCGTCGCCACCTCGGCGTCGCTGTAGCTGTCGTCGGCGGCGGCCACCATGGCGTCGATCAGATCCAGCGCCTTCTTCGCGCCCTTCACCAGCGCCTTGCCGGATTCCATCGGGCCGCCGGAGACGAACACCGCGGGGATGTTCAGCCGCATCGCGGCCATCAGCATGCCGGGGGTGATCTTGTCGCAGTTGGAGATGCACACCAGCGCGTCGGCGCAGTGCGCATTGACCATGTACTCCACGCTGTCGGCGATCAGCTCGCGCGAGGGCAGCGAATACAGCATGCCGCCGTGGCCCATGGCGATGCCGTCGTCCACCGCGATGGTGTTGAACTCCTTGGCCACGCCGCCGGCCGCCTCGATCTCGCGCGCCACCAGCTGGCCGAGATCCTTCAGGTGCACGTGGCCGGGCACGAACTGCGTGAAGCTGTTCGCGACCGCGATGATGGGCTTGCCGAAGTCGCCGTCCTTCATGCCGGTGGCGCGCCACAGGCTGCGCGCGCCGGCCATGTTGCGGCCATGGGTAGTGGTGCGGGAACGGTAGGCAGGCATGGACGTTGGTGCTCCGGGGATCGATAGGGGGTGTCGTCAGCTGCGCAGCAGCAGGCGGTAGGCGGCGTTGTCGCTTTCGTCGCAGTGCGGGTAGCCGAGTGATGCGAGGAAGCGCTGCAGCGCGGCCTGCTCGTCGGCCGGCGCCTGGATGCCGACCAGGATGCGGCCCTGGTCGGCGCCGTGGTTGCGGTAGTGGAACAGGCTGATGTTCCAGTCCGGGTGCAGCTGCGCGAGGAAGTCGGGCAGCGCGCCGGGGCGCTCGGGGAAGTCGAAGCGGTACAGGCGTTCGTCCTGCGCCAGCGGCGAGCGGCCGCCCACCATGTGGCGCAGGTGCAGCTTGGCCAGTTCGTCGTCGCTCAAGTCGAGCACGGCGAAGCCCTGCGCGCGGAACGCGGCCACCACGGCGGCGCGTTCGTCGCGGCTGGCGGTCTGCACGCCCACGAAGATGTGCGCCTGCCGCGCGTCGCCGATGCGGTAGTTGAACTCGGTGATGCTGCGCCGGCCCAGCGCGTCGCAGAAGCGACGGAAGCTGCCGCGCTCCTCGGGGATCGTCACCGCGAACAGCGCCTCGCGCTGCTCGCCGGCCTCGGCGCGCTCGGCGACGAAGCGCAGCCGCTCGAAATTCATGTTGGCGCCGGAGACGATGGCCACCAGGGTGGCGTCGCGCAGCCCGTGCGTGGCGGCGTACTGCTTGAGTCCCGCCAGTGCCAGCGCGCCGGAGGGTTCCGGCACGCTGCGGGTTTCCTGGTAGACGTCGCGGATCGCGGCGCAGATCGCGTCGCCGTCCACGCGCAGCATCGCGTCCACGTGGCGGCGGCAGAGTTCGAAGGTGAGCGCGCCCACCTGCTTCACCGCGGTGCCGTCGGCGAACAGGCCCACCTCGGCGAGTGCGACGCGCGAGCCGGTTTCCAGCGAGCGCGCCATCGCGTCGGAATCCGCGGCCTGCACGCCGATCACCTTGGTCTGCGGCGACAGCGCCTTGATGTAGCCGGCGATGCCGGCGAGCAGGCCGCCGCCGCCCACCGGCACGAACACCGCTTCGGGCGGCGCGGGCAACTGGCGCAGCAGCTCCATGCCCACGGTGGCCTGGCCGGCGATCACGTCGATGTCGTCGAAGGGATGCACGAACACCAGGCCGCGCTCGGCCTCGATGCGCGCGGCGGCGGCCTGCGCGTCGCTGTAGGAGTCGCCGGTGAGCAGCACCTCCACGAACTCGCCGCCGAAGCGGCGCACGGCGTCCACCTTCACCCGTGGCGCGGTCACCGGCATCACGATCACCGCGCGGATGCCCAGCTTCGCCGCCGCCAGCGCTACGCCCTGCGCGTGGTTGCCGGCGGAGGCGGCGATCACGCCGTTCGCGCGTTCGGCAGCGTCCAGCGCGGCCATCCTGTTGTACGCGCCGCGCAGCTTGAACGAGAACACCGGCTGCAGGTCCTCGCGTTTCAGCAGCACGCGGTCGCCCAGGCGCGCGGACAGCAGCGTGGCGGGTTCCAGCGGCGTCTCGCGCGCCACGTCGTAGACCCGCGCGGCCAGCGTGCGGCGCAGCAGGTCGAGGTCGGCGGGCGCGTCGCCGGATGGCCGTTCGCGCGTGGCGAAGCGCAGGCTCATGCGGGCGTGGCGGTCAACCGGCTGCCGTCGCGGCTGCCCACCAGCGACAGGCTGTTCGCGTCCAGCACGTCCACCAGCTTGCGCAGCTGGCGCAGGATCTGCTGCAGCGTGCCTTCGTCGCCGTGCAACACCAGGGTCAGCTGCGACACCGCCGGATCGTGCGTGGCCGCCACCGTGAGCGCGTCGATGTTGACATGGCGCGCCGCGAACAGGCCAGCCACGCGCACCAGCGCACCGGATTCGTTCTGCAGCAGGATGGACAGGGTGTGTTTCATGGCAGTGCTCCGCATGGCAACAACGCGAACCTCATGGGTGGAATCCCTCTCCCTTCGGGAGGGGGTGCCGACAGGCGGGTGAGGGTTCGGGCGGAGCGAGGCGCCCCGCTTCGGCCGAACCCTCATCCGGCCCTGCGGGCCACCTTCCCCCGGAGGGGGAAGGGGAAAGCCTCAGAACATCGATGTCGATGGAACCTCATTTATCTCGACCGGTGCGGCGTGGCGCGAAGCAATGAAATCCCCGGTGATCATCTGCGCGTAGGTCGCGCCCGGGCCCACCATCGGATACACGCCGGCGTCGGGGTCGATCACCACCTCGAGGAAGGCGGCCCCGTCGAACGCGAGGAAGTCGGCGATGGTGGATTCCAGCCGTGCCTTGTCGTCGAGGCGGCGCGCCCACGCGAAGCCATCGGCCTGCGCGGCGAGCACGAAGTTCTTCTTGTGCAGGCTCTTGTCGGAGGCGGAGAAGCGGCTCTTGAAGAACAGCTTCTGCCACTGCCGCACCATGCCGTCGCCGCTGTTGTTGAGCACCACCACCTTCAGCGGCAGGCCGTAGGTGGTGACGGTTTCCATCTCGCCGAGGTTCATGCGGATGCTGGCGTCGCCGTCGATGTCGATCACCAGCGCGTCGGGCCGCGCGAACTGCGCGCCGATCGCCGCGGGCAGGCCGAAGCCCATCGTGCCCATCGAGCCTGAGGTGAGCCAGTGGCGCGGCTCCTTGAAGTCGAAGTACTGCGCGGCCCACATCTGGTGCTGGCCCACGCCGGTGCTGACGATGGCGCGGCCCTGCGTGATGCGGTTGATCGCCTCGATCACCGCGTAGGGCTGGATCAGCGCGCTGGCGCGGTCGTAGTTCATCGCGTGGTCGCGCTTCAGCGCGGCGACGTGCGCATGCCATTCCGCGAGCTGCGGCCGCAGGCCGCGGGCGCGGCCGTAGGTGGTGAGGCGTTCCAGCGCGGGCGCCAGCTGGCCCATGTGGTGCCAGTCCACCGCCTTCACCTTGGCGATCTCGGCGGGGTCGATGTCGATCTGCGCGATGAACTTCGCCCGCGGCGCGAACTTGTCGGGCACGCCGGCGACGCGGTCGTCGAAGCGCGCGCCCAGCGTGAACACGAAGTCGCAGTCCTCCACCGCGTAGTTGGCGTAGGCGGTGCCGTGCATGCCCAGCATGTGCAGGGCCAGCGGCGCGGTGCTGTCGCAGGCGCCCAGGCCCATCAGGGTGGTGGTGACGGGCAGGCCGAAGGCGTCGGCGAATTCGCGCAGCGCCGCCGATGCCTCGGCCGCAATGACGCCGCCGCCGGCGTAGATCAGCGGACGCCTGGCCTGCATCAGCGCGTCGAAGAAGGCGGCGCAGGCATCGTCGTCCAGCCGCGCGTTCTCGACCGTGCGCAGGCGCGCACGGTAGCCGGGGATGGGCAGGCGGCTGGCGCCGTCGAAGCGCAGCGCGGCGTTCTGCACGTCCTTCGGCACGTCCACCACCACCGGGCCGGGGCGGCCGCTGCGCGCGATCTCGAACGCGGTGCGCAGCGTGGCTTCCAGTTGCGCGGCCTCGGTGACCAGGAACACGTGCTTGGCGCAGGCGCCCATGATGTTGCTCACCGGCGCCTCCTGGAACGCGTCGGTGCCCAGCGCGGGCGTGGCCACCTGGCCGCAGACCACCACCATCGGCGTGGAATCGGCCATCGCGTCGCGCACCGGCGTCACCGTGTTGGTGGCGCCGGGGCCGGAGGTGACGATGGCCACGCCCACCTTGCCGGAGGCGCGCGCGTAGCCGGCCGCCATGAAGCCCGCGCCCTGCTCGTTGGCCGGCACGATCAGCGGCATCGGCTCGCGGCCATCCGCCGTGGCGTGCCCGGCGTTGTAGCGGAACACCGCGTCGTACACCGGCAGGATCGCGCCGCCGGAATAGCCGAACAGCACGCCCGCGCCTTCGTCGGCCAGTACCTGCACGATCGCCTCCGCGCCGGTCATGGCGTGGCCGGCGAGCGGGTGCTGGTCGATTTCGGTGGCGGCGATGGCTGTCTGCGTTGGGCTGGTCACTATGGGTTCCTGTGGGTGGGTGGGGCGATGGCGTCCGGTCTTTCTCTGGTCGTCATTCCGGCGAAAGCCGGAGGCGCTTCACAGCAGCGAAGCTGGTCATCCAGTGGCCGCTTGGCTTGAACGGGCGTTATCGCTACTGGACCCCGGCCTGCGCCGGGGTGACGGGCTGCCGCCCGTCAGTTGCGGATCAGGTCGCGTTCGACGGCCGGGTGCACCGGCACGCCGAAGGTGGCGATGATCTGCAGGTCCTGCTCCAGCGTGGAGAAGCGCTCCCACGGGATGCCGTTCACGTCGGTGGCGCTGCTGAAGCCCTGCGCGGTGTCGTCCTCGAAGCCGAGCTGGCAGATCTGGCCGGCTTTCTCGGGCTGCTGGCGGATCGAGAAGTTGAGGCTGTCGGTACGCCACATCGCATAGATGCCGTACACCAGGGCCTGCGGCGGCTGGCCCAGGCGCTTGCTGTAGTCGGCGACGGAGGCGTCCAGGTCGGCGACGGCCAGGGCGATATGGAAGCGTTTCATGGCATACCTCGTGTTCGTTCGTGTGCAGAAAGCGGGCCGCGCGATGCGCGCGCGGCCCGGTGCCGGCCTCAGCCGACCTTCTTCAGCGGTTCGGCGGCCGGCTTCGGCGCATTGGCCTGCAGCCACGGCATGCGGGCGCGCAGCTTCGCGCCCACCTGCTCGATCGGATGCTCCAGGTCGGCCTGCTTGAACTTCTTGTAGTTCGGCAGGCCGGCGTTGTACTCGGCGGTCCAGTTGCGCGCGAAGGTGCCGTCCTGGATGTCCTTCAGCACACCCTTCATGCGTTCCTTCACGCCGGCGTCGATCACGCGCGGGCCGCTGACGTAGTCGCCGTACTGCGCGGTCTCGGAGACGAACTCCAGCATCCGGGTGATGCCGCCCTCGTAGAACAGGTCGACGATCAGCTTCAGCTCGTGCAGCACCTCGTAGTAGGCGATCTCCGGCTGGTAGCCGGCCTCGACCAGGGTCTCGAAGCCGGCCTGCACCAGCGAGCTGGCGCCGCCGCACAGCACCGCCTGCTCGCCGAACAGGTCGGTCTCGGTCTCTTCCTTGAAGTCGGTCTTGATCAGCATGGCGCGGCCGCCGCCGATGCCGTCGGCGTAGGCGTGCGCCTTCGCCTCGGCCTGGCCGGACACGTCCTGGTGCACCGCCCAGATGCAGGGCACGCCGCGGCCGCGTTCGTATTCGGTGCGCACCAGCGCGCCGGGGCCCTTCGGCGCCACCAGGATCACGTCGATGTCCTTGCGCGGATCGATCTGCTGGAAGTGCACGTTGAAGCCGTGCGCGAACAGCAGCGCCGCGCCGGGCCTGATGTTCGGCTCGATGCTCTCCCTGTACAGCCTGGGCTGCACCATGTCGGGGGTGAGCACGGCGACCAGGTCGGCGCCCTTCACCGCCTCGCCCGGCTCGGCCACGGCGAAGCCTTCGGCGCGCGCCTTCTCCCACGAGGGGCCGCCCTTGCGCAGGCCGACCACGACATCGAGGCCGGAGTCGCGCAGGTTGAGGGCGTGGGCGCGGCCCTGGCTGCCGTAGCCGAGGACGGCGATGCGGGCCTTGGCCAGCGTGTCATTGGTGCTGCTGCTCATGCGGTGACTCCTTCGTTGGCGGTGACGTGGATGCGTGGGGCGGTGGTGCGGCGCGGTCGCGCGCGGCGACGGTGGATTGCCTCCCCTGCGCACGCCGTGGCGTCTGACAGGGGGCGGCGACGGAAGCACGCTGGGGAGTGGACGTTCGTCGCCGATGGCGCCGCGGACGGCGCGCAGGGGAGGGCAAGGGTGGCGAAGGCGCGTGCGCCTCCGCCGTGGCGGTGCGGGTGCGTGCTCAGCCGCATGAGCGTGCGCCGCCGAAGAAGGCGTGCTCGGTGCCGGCGCGGTCCGCCAGCGCCGCCAGCACGGCGTCGCGCACGTCGGCGGTGCCGGCGTGGCCGCCGAGGTCGCGGCTGCGCGGGCCGTGCTGCAGCACGTGGTCCACGGCCGCCTCCACCGCCAGCGCCTCGGCCTCCAGTTGCAGCGAGTGCCGCAGCAGCAGTGCGGTGGAGAGAATGGCGCCGACCGGGTTGGCGACGCCCTTGCCCGCGATGTCGGGTGCCGAGCCGTGGATCGGCTCGTACAGCCCGGTGCGGCCCTCGCCAATCGAAGCCGAGGGCAGCAGGCCCAGCGAACCGGCCAGCGCGGCGGCCTCGTCGGTGAGGATGTCGCCGAACAGGTTTTCGGTGACCACCACGTCGTAGCTGCCGGGACGCGTCAGCAGCAGCATGGCCATCGAGTCGACCAGCTGGTGTTCCAGCGTCACGTCCGGGTAGTCGGCGGCCACGTGGGCGACGGTGCGCCGCCACAGGCGCGAGGTTTCCAGCACGTTGGCCTTGTCCACCGAGGTGACATGGCGGCGGCGCGCGCGGGCCAGCTCGAAGGCGCGGCGCGCCACGCGTTCGACTTCGGCCTCGGTGTACCTGCATTCGTCGGTGGCGTAGTCGGCGCCCCTGGTCTTCGCGCCGAAGTAGGCGCCGCCGGTCAGCTCGCGCACGAACAGCACGTCGACGTCCTTCAGCTTCTCGTCCTTCAGCGGCGACAGCGTGGCCAGCGCGGGATGCACGGTGAGCGGGCGCAGGTTGGCGTAGACGCCCAGGCCCGCACGCAGGGCCAGCAGGCCCTGCTCGGGACGCACCTTCGCGTTCGGATCGGACCACTTCGGGCCGCCCACCGCGCCCAGCAGCACGGCGTCGGACGCCTTGCAGGCTTGCAGCGCGCCGGCAGGCAGCGGTTCGCCGGTGGCGTCGATGGCGGCGCCGCCGATCAGGTGTTCGTCGAACGCGAACTCGTGCCCGTAGTGCGTAGCCACCGCTTCGAGCACGGCGACCGCCGCGGCGGTGACTTCGGGGCCGACGCCGTCGCCGGGCAGGGTGACGATGCGTGCTTTCATGCGGCTTGCTCCTGTTGTTCGTAGTGGGCGATCAACTTTTCGTTCTGCAGCAGGTAGCCCAGCTGATCCACGCCATGCAGCAGGCAGTGGCGCGCGAACGGTTCCAGCACGAAGCTGATGCGCCCGCCGTCGGGCAGGGCGATGTACTGGCCCTGCACGTCGATGGTCAGCTCGATGCCCGGATTGGCCAGCAGCCACTGCTGTTCGGCGGCGGAAACCACGATCGCGAGCAGGCCGTTCTTCAGTGCGTTGTTGCGGAAGATGTCCGCGATCTCGCTGCACAGCACCGCCTGGATGCCGTAGTCCAGCAGCGCCCACGGCGCGTGCTCGCGCGAGGAGCCGCAGCCGAAGTTGCGGCCGGCCACCACGATGGCGCAGCCCTTCGCTGCCGGCTGGTTGAGCGGGAAGGCGGGGTTGTCGCTGCCGTCCGGCAGGTAGCGCCAGTCGTGGAAGCACAGCTTGCCCAGGCCCGTGCGCGTGGTGGTGGTGAGGAAGCGCGCGGGGATGATGCGGTCGGTGTCGATGTTCTCGTCCGGCAGCACGGCGGTGCGCGAGTGGATGCGGGTGACGGGGCGCATTAAAAAATCTCCGAAGGACAAATTCCCTTCTCCCCGCCGGGGAGAAGGTGCCCCGAAGGGGCGGATGAGGGGCGGGTGCCTGCCATGGGCAGGCTGGTTGCGTTCGCCTCCTCTCCCCTTTGGGGAGAGGATTGAGGTGAGGGGCGGGTGCTCGCCGTGGCGCTGATCGAAGCGCGCTTCGATGCGGCAGTCAGGCCAGCGTGGCCCCTCACCCCGGCCCTCTCCTCGCTCCTCAAAGCCGGCGCCATCCCTGGCGCCTCCCCGCGTGCCCCGGAGGGGAGGGGGAGAAAAGCGGCGGCGGCGTTCATGCGGCTTGCCCCTGCGTCACGTACTCGCGTGGATCGGCAATCGCGCCCGCGACGGCAGACGCCGCGGCGGTGGCCGGGCTGGCCAGCACGGTGCGCGCGCCCTTGCCCTGGCGGCCCTCGAAGTTGCGGTTGGAGGTGGAGACGACGAGCTGGCCCGGCTGCGCCAGGTCGCCGTTCATCGCGATGCACATCGAGCAGCCGGGGATGCGCCATTCCGCGCCGGCGGCACGGAACACCTCGTGCAGGCCTTCGGCCTCGGCGTCGCGGCGCACGGCTTCGGAGCCGGGCACCACCAGCATGCGCACGCCGTCGGCGACGCGGCGGCCGCGCAGCACGCTGGCCGCTTCGCGCAGGTCGGACAGGCGCGAGTTGGTGCAGCTGCCGACGAACACCACGTCCACCTTGGAACCCTGCATCGGCTGGCCGGCGCGGCTCTGCATGTAGTCCAGCGCGCGCCGTTCCATCGCATTGCGCGCGGCGGGCACCGGCGCGTCCATCGCGATCGCCATGCCGGGGTGGGTGCCGTAGGTGACGGTGGGTTTCACCGTGCCGGCGTCGATGCGCACTTCGCGGTCGTAGCGGGCGCCGTCGTCGGTCTTCAGCGTGCGCCAGTGCGCCACGGCGCGCTCCCACGCCTCGCCCTGCGGCGCGCGCGGGCGGCCCTTCAGCCAGGCGAACGTGGTTTCGTCCGGCGCGATCAGGCCCGCGCGCGCGCCGGCCTCGATCGACATGTTGCACACCGTCATGCGCTCTTCCATCGACAGTTTCCCGATGGCCGCGCCGCGGTACTCGATGACGTGGCCGGTGCCGCCGTCCACGCCGATCTGGCCGATGATGTGCAGGATCAGGTCCTTCGCGCCCACGCCCTTCGGCAGCTCGCCGTCGACGTGGATCGCCAGCGTCTTCGGCTTGCGCTGCAGCAGGCATTGCGTGGCCATCACGTGGCCGACCTCGGTGGTGCCGATGCCGAAGGCCAGCGCGCCGAACGCGCCGTGCGTGGAGGTGTGGCTGTCGCCGCAGACGATGGTGTGGCCCGGCTGGGTGGCGCCCAGCTCGGGGCCGATCACGTGGACGATGCCGCGGTCGCCGCTGTCCCAGCCGTGCAGTTCGACGCCGAACTCGCGGCAGTTGGTTTCCAGTTGCGCCACCTGCGCCCTGGCCTCGGCGTTGGCGTAGGGGCGCTCGCCGTCGGCGCCGGCGGGCAGGGTGGGCGTGGAGTGGTCCAGCGTGGCCAGCGTGCGATCCGGGCGGCGCAGCCGGAGGCCGCGCGAGCGCAGTTCGTCGAAGGCCTGCGGCGAGGTGACTTCGTGCACCAGGTGCAGGTCGATGTAGAGGATCGCCGGGGTGTCGGCGGTTTCGGGGGCCACGACGTGGGCGTCCCAGATCTTTTCAAACAGAGTGCGAACAGCCGTCATGCCGAAATCTCCATCGAAGCGTGTTTTTCTTGAAGAGCGCGGGCATGGATGCCCGCTTCTTGACCTTCGTGGCCAGGGATGACCACGGGGGCAACTCCATGGATGGCCGCTTTCTGACTTTCGCGGTGAGGGACGGCCGCACTAACTGTGTCCAGCCAGCCCCACTTGTCGTGCGTGCGGCCGTCGAACAACCCGAAGAACGCCTCGCGCAGCGCGCGCGTCACTGCGCCGGGCTTGCCGTTGCCCACCGGCTTGCGATCCACCGAGCGCACCGGGGTGATCTCGGCGGCGGTGCCGGTCATGAACATCTCGTCGGCGGTGTACAGCGCCTCGCGCGGCAGTTCGCGCTCTTCCGCCTCGATGCCCAGTTCGGCGGCCAGCGTGAGCACGCTGTCGCGGGTGATGCCGGCGAGGATGCCGGCGCTGGACGGCGGCGTGACCAGCTTGCCGCGCTTCACCAGGAACAGGTTCTCGCCCGCGCCCTCGCTGAGCAGGCCGTTGTGGCCCAGCGCGATGCCTTCGTCGTAGCCGCCGCGGCGCGCTTCCAGCCCGATCAGCTGGCTGCTGAGGTAATTGCCGCCGGCCTTGGCCCAGCTCGGGATGGTGTTCGGCGCGGGGCGGTGCCACGAGGACACGCACACGTCCGCGCCGCGTTCGGCGGCGTCGCCCAGGTAGGCGCCCCATGCCATCGCCATGATCGCCACGTCCACCGGCGCGCCGTCGCGCGGCAGCACGCCCAGGCCGCCCGCGCCGCGGAACACGATGGGGCGCACGTAGGCGGACTGCATGCCGTTGGCGCGGATCACCTCGTGGCAGGCCGCGTCGATCTCGGCCTCGGTGTAGCCCACGTCGATCTCGTACACCTTGGCCGACTCGAACAGGCGGCGCGTGTGGTCGGCGAGGCGGAAATAGGCCGGGCCGTTCGGCGTGGCGTACACGCGCTCGCCCTCGAACACCGAGGAGCCGTAATGCAGCGCGTGCGTGCTGACGTGGACGTTGGCCTCGGCCCAGGGCTTGATGCGGCCGTTGTGCCAGAGGAAGGCGGTGTGGCTCATGGAGATTTCCCGTGCTTACAGATGGGCGACGACGACCGGCGTGGACGCCGGCGCCTGTCGTTCGATGCGGTTGACGATGGCCAGCGCGGCCTGCGCGGTGGCCTCCACGATGTCGGTGCTCATGCCGTGGCCGCGCCAGTCGCGCGCGCCATGGCGGGCGGTGAGCTTGGCCTGGCCTTGCGCGTCGCCGCCCGCGCTCACCGCGCGCACCTGGAATTCGGTGACGTCCAGCGTGCTGCCGGTGACGAGCTCGATGGCGCGCAGCACCGCGTCCACCGGGCCGTCGCCGATCGCCGACTCGCCGGCTTCGCGGCCGTCGGCGTGGCGCAGCTTCACCGTGGCCGAGGCGCTGCCGCCCAGGTGGGTGCTGGTGCTCAGCTGCACCAGCTGCCACGGGCCCAGCGCGTCGGGATCCTGGCCCAGCGCGAGGGCTTCCAGATCCTCGTCGTGGATCTCGCGCTTCCGGTCGGCCAGCGACTTGAAGCGCGCGAAGATGTCGTCCATCGCCGCCTCGTCCGGCGCGTGGCCCAGCGCCTGCAGGCGCTGGCGCAGCGCGGCGCGGCCCGAGTGCTTGCCCAGCACCAGCTTCGTCTCGGCGATGCCCACGTCCTGCGGCCGCATGATTTCGTAGGTGCCGCGGTGCTTGAGCATGCCGTGCTGGTGGATGCCCGACTCGTGCGCGAACGCGTTGGCGCCCACGATGGCCTTGTTGCGCTGCACGTTCTGCCCGGTCAGTTCGCTGAGCAGGCGCGAGGCGGGGTAGAGCTTCCTGGTGTCGATGCGCGTGTCGGTGCCGAACCACGCGCCGCGCACCTTCATCGCCATCACGATTTCTTCCAGCGCCGCGTTGCCCGCACGCTCGCCGATGCCGTTGATGGTGCATTCCACCTGGCGCGCCCCCGCGCTGACGGCGGCGAGGCTGTTGGCCACGCCCAGGCCCAGGTCGTTGTGGCAGTGGCTGGAGAACACCACGTGCCTGCCGCGCTTGACGTTGGCGATCAGGTAGGCGAAGCGCTCGGCGATTTCCGGCGGCGTCATGTAGCCCACGGTGTCCGGCGCGTTCAGCGTGGTGGCGCCCGCGGCGGCGGCGGCGTCGAACACCTCGACCAGGAATTCCGGCTCGGTGCGCATCGCATCCTCGGCGGAGAACTCCACCTCGTGCGCCAGCTGCATGGCGCGCTCGACCGCGGCGACGGCGGCGTCCAGCACCTGCTGCCTGCTCATGTTGAGCTTGTGCTCGCGGTGCAGCGGGCTGGTGGAGAGGAACACGTGGATGCGCGAGCGCCGGGCCGATTCCAGTGCGCGGCCCGCGCTGTCGATGTCGCCCGGCACGCAGCGCGCCAGCGCACAGGCGGTGGTTTGCGTGAGCATGCCGGCGATCTGTGCGACCGCAGCAAAATCATCCGGCGAAGCCTGCGGGAAACCCGCTTCGAGCACGTCCACGCCCAGTGCTTCGAGCATCTGCGCCATGCGCAGCTTGGCGCGCCGGTCCATCGAGAAGCCGGGCGTCTGCTCGCCGTCGCGCAGGGTGGTGTCGAAGATGCGCACGTGCCCGGCGGCTACGTCGCCGGCCTCGCCGTGTTCGCTGTGCTGCTGGGTTTTCATCGCTGGCTCCGCTGTGGAAACGCGGTGCCGAGGGCAACAAAAAACCCCGCGCCATTTCTGGTGCGGGGTTCTTCGGGTGTTTTCAGGTTCGTTTTCTAGCTACCTGGACACATGCCCTCAGCCCGCACCTCCGTTGGTAATAAGGAGTACGAGTACAAGGGCAAGAAGGAGCGTGCCGCGAAGCCGCAGCAGGCCGGCGACCGTCGCGAGACGGGTCGTTTCGGCAATGCGGCGGTGGCTGTTGCGCTGCGACATGCCACCGACCCTACGACAGGCTTTTCGGCTTGTCAAACATTTTCTCATGACAATTTCTCAGGTGCGGTCAGGGATCGCATTCCGGACGTATGGACGGCTGGCCGTCCATACGTCCGCGCCGGATGTTGTTCCGCGCCGGTGCGCCGCCGTGCCGGCGTGGCCGCCGCCGGCCAGGCGAGGACGGACGGCATGAAAGCGTTTCCCGGAAAACCACTGCTTTTCGCGTTTCGTGCCAGTGGGGACGGCGGCTTCCTGCCGATCAGGTCATGGTCGATGTTGCGACGCGAAAGGCCATGTTCCAGCCTTCCATGCTTCATTTCCGGTGATTCATGCACCTTGTGGCTGCAGTGGCAGGATCAATTGCCGTATCGCAGCAAAGACAGCGGCGGAAGCCACTTTACAAACTTTCATGAAAACGTTTACGTTGAATGCGATCGCGTCGGGGCGGGCGCAACGGAGGAGGGCGGGCGGATGGCGGTAACCATCAAGGACGTGGCGCGCGAAGCCAGGGTCTCGGTGGCCTCGGTATCGCGCGCCCTGAACGGAGCGGGCGGCGTGACGCCCGTGACCGAGCAGCGCGTCCGCGAGGCGGCTGCGCGCCTGCGCTACGTGCCGCATGGCGCCGCCCGCAGCCTGATCACCCGGCGCACGCATACCGTGGGCGCGCTGATGCCCGACCTGCATGGCGAGTTCTTCTCGGAGCTGATCCGCGGCATCGACCTGGAGGCGCGCTCGCACGGCCTGCACCTGCTGGTTTCCAGCTCGCACGACGGCGCGGACGATGCGGCGGCGGCGCTGCGCGCGATGCAGGGCCGTGTGGACGGCATCGTGATCCTGTCCTCGCCGGGCGTGGACGCGGCCTTCCTCAAGGCCAACCTGCCGGAAGGCCTGCCCACCGTGTTGCTCAACAGCGACGTGAAAAGCGGCGCCGCCGCCGTGCTGAACATCGACAACTTCGCCGGCACCTACGCCATGGTGCGCCACCTGGTCGGGCTCGGGCACACGCGCATCGCCTTCGTCAGCGGGCCGAAGGACAACTTCGATGCCCACCAGCGCGAGGCGGGTTTCCGCGCGGCGATGGCCAAGCTGGCCCCGGATGCGCCGCTGTGCATCGTGGCCGGCAATTTCGGCGAGTCGTCCGGCTACCTGGCCGCGCGCGAGCTGCTGGCAGCGAAGACGCGGCCGCAGGCCGTGTTCGCCGCCAACGACATGATGGCCGTGGGCTGCCTGCAGGCCTTCAAGGAAGCCGGCCTCGACGTGCCGGGCGATATCGCCCTGGCCGGCTTCGACGACATCCCGATTGCGCGCTACGTCACGCCGCCGCTCAGCACGGTACGCGTGCGCATCGCGGAACTGGGCAAGAACGCCATGGATCTGCTGGCCGACCTGATGGATTGCCCCGGGTTGTCGGCCGCATCGGTGCACACGCTCGGCTGCGACATCGTCGTGCGCGAATCCTGCGGGGCACATCGGGGTGGGACCTCAACCATTGCAGCCAAGAAAATCCATCGCTCATCGGGTCGATGACGAAATTGGAGGGGAGTTCATGAGCAGTCACAAGACATTCAAGAAGCGTTTGTTGCCGGCTGCCGTCGTCGCGGCGATGGTGGTTGCGGCTCCCGCCATCGTGATGGCGCAGACATCCGACGCCACCTTGCGCGGCAGCGCCGCGCCCGACACCACCATCACCGCCAGGAACGTCGCCACTGGCGCGGTGCGCGTCACGCGGTCGAGCAAGGATGGCAGCTTCGCCCTGGTGGGCCTGCCGCCGGGCACCTACCAGGTGGATGCGGGCGCGGGCATGCAGAAGACGGTCACGCTCTCGGTGGCCTCGATCGGCACGATCGACCTGAGGGCCGCCGCGCCGGAGGCGGCGGCACCGGCCGGCACCAAGACGCTGGGCGGCGTGACGGTATCCGCCGTGACCCTGCCGGAAGTGACCACCTCCGAGGTCGGCAACATCGTCTCGCTGCGCGACATCGCGGCCCTGCCGGCGGCTTCGCGCAACTTCCTGGAGTTCGCGGACATCGTGCCTGGCATGGTGTTCACCCGCGACGCCAACGGCAACACCAGCCTGCGTTCGGGCGCCCAGGCCAGCAGCAACATCAACGTGTACATCGACGGCGTGGGCCAGAAGAACTACGTGCTGCCGGGCGGCCTCACCGGCCAGAACGCCAGCCAGGGCAATCCCTTCCCGCAGCTGGCGATCGGCGAGTACAAGGTCATCACCTCCAACTACAAGGCGGAGTACGACCAGATCTCCAGCGCCGCGGTGACCGCCGAAACCAAGTCCGGCACCAACGAGTTCCACGGCGACGTGTTCGGCAGCTTCACCAATACCCGCCTGCGCGCGATGACGCCGGCGGAACAGGCAGCCCACGACAAGACCCAGTCGCACGAGAAGGACTACGGCTTCGACCTCGGCGGCCCGATCGTGAAGGACATGGCGCACTTCTTCATCGCCTATGAAGGCAAGGAATTCGACAGCCCGACCACCGTCGTGCCCGGGGTCACCGGCTACACCAGCTATCTGCCCGCCAGCGTGCAGTCGCAGCTGGGGCCGGCGAGCCTGCCGTTCAAGGAAAACGACTGGTTCGGCAAGCTCGACTTCGAGCCCACCGACCGCGACCGCTTCGAGCTGAGCGGCAAGTACCGCCACGAAACTTCCATCAGCGGCCTCGGCGGCGTGAGCACCGCCACGGCGGGACTCAACACGCTCAACACCGACAAGCGCTTCGACCTCCGCTGGGATCACAGCGCCTACAGCTGGTTCAACCGCCTGCAGTTCACCTACGAGGACGCGTTCTTCACGCCCACGCCGATCCTCCTTGGCGATGGCAATGCGTACACGCTCACCGGCGCGCAACTGCACACCACCATCCTGCAGACCGGCAACTCGCCGCTGGCCCAGCAGAACAAGGGACAGAAGGGGCCAGCGATCCAGGACGACCTGACCTTCAACGACCTGGAGTGGAACGGCGACCACGTCGTCAAGATGGGCTTCAAGTACAAGGCGGTGAAGCTCACCGCGCAGGACGCGGGCGATTCCAACGCGCTGTTCAACTACGCGGTGACGACTGCCGGCACGGAAGCGATCCCCTACCAGGTGCAGTTCGGCTCGCCCACGCCCGGCATCAGCCCGGTGGCCACCAGTTCGGACAAGCAGCTGGGCCTCTACATCCAGGACGACTGGACGGTGGACGATCACCTGACGCTGAACCTCGGCGTGCGCTGGGACTACGAGAAGACGCCTTCCTACCTCAACTACGTGACCCCCGCGAACGTGGTGGCGGCGTTCGGCATGCAGGATCCGAAGGCACCGGCCGGGCAGACCTACGCGCAGACCCTGGCGCTGGGCGGGGTGAACATCAACGACTACATCAGCACCGGCCACAACCGCCACCCCAAGACGAACGAGTGGCAGCCGCGCTTCGGCTTCTCCTACGACATCAACGGCGACCAGCGGCACGTGGTCTTCGGCGGCGTCGGCCGTTCCTACGACCGCGACCTGTACGAATCGCTGCAGGTGGAGCAGACCAAGCAGTCGCTGTCGCAGCCCACGCTGCTCTTCAACACCCCCGCCGTGCCCTGCACCGTCGACCATAACGCGAGCCCTCCCTGCTACACATGGGATCCGTCATATCTGAACATTCCGACCCTGCAGGGCCTGGTGGCCGGCAGCAATGCCGGCAAGGAAGTCGACCTGGTCAACAACAACCTCAAGGCGCCGTATTCCGACCAGTTCAGCATCGGCATGCGCAACCAGGTGGGCGACTGGAACACCAGCGCGACGCTGGCCTACATCAGCAGCCACGACGGCCTGGTGTACACGCTGGGCAACCGCTATCCGGACGGCAGCTTCTGGCAGGGCGGCAGCCAGCCCTGGGGCAACGGCATCCCCGGCTTCGGCAGCCTGATCATCGGCAACAACGGGCTGGAGACGCACACCAAGCAGTTCCTGCTCTCGGCCGACAAGCCGTACACCAAGGAATCGCACTGGGGCGCGACGATCGCCTATACCTACTCGGACACGGAGCAGAACAACGACAACGCCGATCCCACCGACCAGTACGCGTTCGACTACGAGTGGATCGGCAACTACCCGTTCACCTCGTCCGGCGTGGCCAAGCACCGCCTGGTGATGACCGGCACGATGGACGGCCCGTGGGGCTTCGTGCTCGGCGCCAAGCTGACCCTGTCCACGCCGATCCCCGACCTCAACCTCGCCTGCTACGGGGCGACGGCCACCAACGTGGACAGCGGCGGCGTGGCCGGCAGCGGTTGCCGCTCGGCGGCGGTCGCGCCGCCGGGCAGCGGACGTTTCATCATCGGCGGCAAGATCTTCGGCTACCGCGACCTGGACTTCCAGGCCACGAAGAACTTCAAGATCTACGGCAACCTGAACGCCTACGTGCGCTTCGACCTGATCAACGCGTTCAACTGGAACAACTACGTCGATTACCTGGAGACCTGGGGATCGAACGGCGTGATGAACCGCCAGCCGGTGGTCTACAACCCCACCGGCGACATCACGGGTTATCCGCGCACGGTGAAGCTCTCGATGGGCATAAGCTTCTGACGGCCCCGGCCGGGGTGCCCCGCGTACCCCGGCCGCTTCGCTGGATTGCCATCGGTCGTCGAGGCGTTTCATGAGCGACATGCGCATCAGGCAGATCGTCATCGCCGGCGGCGGTACCGCCGGCTGGATGGCGGCGGCCGCGTTCTCCAAGGTGCTGGGCAACGAGTGCGCGATCCGGCTGGTGGAGTCCGAGGAAATCGGCACCGTCGGCGTCGGCGAAGGCACGGTGCCGCACCTCAAGCTGTTCAACAACCTGCTCGGGGTGGACGACGTCGAGTTCGTGCGCAACACCCAGGGCACGTTCAAGCTCGGCGTGCAGTTCAACGACTGGGCGCGGCTGGGCGACAGCTACGTGCACGGCTTCGGCGAGATCGGCCACGACATCAGCCTGCTGCCGTTCCACCAGTTCTGGATCAAGGCCAGGCAGCGCGGCCTGGCCACGGACATCGGCGCCTATTCGCTCAACACGGTGGCGGCGCCGCGCGGACGCTTCATGCCTTCCGCGACCGACGTGCCGGCCAACTCGCCGCTGGCGAACGTCGCCTACGCCTACCATTTCGACGCCGGCCTGTACGCTCGCTTCCTGCGCCGCTACGCCGAACAGCGTGGCGTGCGCCGCACCGAGGGCAGGATCGCCAGCGTCGAACTGCGGCCGCACGACGGCTTCGTCTCGGCGCTGGTGATGGAAAGCGGCGAACGCATCGAGGGCGAGCTGTTCATCGACTGCTCCGGCTTCCGCGGCCTGCTGATCGAGCAGGCGCTGCACACCGGCTACCACGATTTCTCGCACTGGCTGCCCTGCGACCGCGCGGTGGCGGTGGGCTGCGAGCGGGTGGGGCCGCCCACGCCGTACACGCGCTCGACCGCGCGGCCGGCCGGCTGGCAGTGGCGCATTCCGCTGCAGCACCGCACCGGCAACGGCCACGTGTACTGCAGCAAGTACATGAGCGACGACGAGGCCGCCGCCGAGCTGCTGGCCAACCTGGACGGCGCGCCGCTGGGCGAGCCGCGCCTGCTGCGCTTCACCACCGGCGCGCGCAAGCAGGCGTGGAACCGCAACGTGGTCGCGCTGGGGCTGGCCGGCGGTTTCCTGGAGCCGCTGGAATCCACCAGCATCTACATGATCCAGTCCGGCATCGCGCGCCTGCTCGACATGTTCCCGCAACGCGATTTCAGCCCGGTGCTGACCGACCGCTACAACGCGCGCGCACGCTTCGAGTACGAGCGCATCCGCGATTTCCTGATACTGCACTACCACGCCACCGAGCGCGACGACACGCCGTTCTGGAACTACTGCCGCACGATGCCGGTGCCCGGGCAGCTCGACGAGTACATCCGCCTGTTCCGCGACAGCGGCCGCTTCTACCGCGACGGCGAGGAGATGTTCGCGACGCCGAGCTGGGTGCAGGTGATGCTGGGCCAGCGCATCATGCCGCGCGGCTACCATCCGCTGGTGGACCAGATGCCGGAGCAGGATCTCGCCGGCTTCATGGCCAGCGTGAGCCAGGTGGTGAATGCCTGCGTGGAGGCGATGCCCATGCACCAGGCCTTCATCGACAAGGTCTGCCCGGCGCCGGCGATGGAGGCCGCCTGATCGAAACCGCTCGCGTTGAGCGCAGCGGAACGTTTTGTTCTCCTCCGAACATCTGATTTTTCGACTGCGCGCCTTCGGCGCTACGCTCGGGGCGAACGGGTTTCGGAAACGTTCCCCTGATCTTGTTTACCGATACGAGGTTTGAATGCTTTCACCCAGATGGCGCCACCTGCACGTCTTCGCGGCCGCCGCCCTGGCGGTGCTCGTCGCCGGCGCGCCGGTGCGCGCGACGCAGCCGGTCGCGCCCCCGCAGCCCGACACCCTGACGTATCAGAAACTCGCGCCCGACCAGAAGGCCTTCGTCGACGACCTGGAGCACCGCACCTTCGACTGGTTCTGGCAGAGTGCCGACCCGTACACGGGCCTGGTGCCGGACTCGTGGCCCAACCACACCTTCTCCTCCATCGCCGCCGTCGGCTTCGGCCTGACGGCCTACGGCATCGGTGCCGAGCGCGGCTACATCACGCGCGGGCAGGCGGCACAGCGCACGCTGGCCACGCTGCGTTTCCTCGCCGCCGCGCCACAGAACGACAGCGAGGACGACACCGCCGGCTACCGCGGTTTCTTCTACCACTTCCTCGACATGCAGACGGGCCTGCGCTACGCGCGCCACGTCGAGCTGTCCAGCGTGGACACCACGCTGATGATGGGCGGCGTGCTGTTCGCCGAGAGCTACTACGACCGCGACACACCGCAGGAGCGGGAAATCCGCCAACTCGCCGACCGGCTCTACCGCGCCATCGACTGGCCGTGGATGCAGGCGCGCAAGCCGCTCATCAGCATGGGCTGGACGCCGGGCGGCAAGTTCATTCCCGCCGACTGGCAAGGCTACGACGAGGGCAAGCTGGTCTACATCCTGGCGCTGGGCTCGCCCACGCATCCGGTGGGCACGGACGCGTGGGCCGCGTGGTGCTTCACCTATCCGCGGGACTGGGGCACGTTCCAGGGTTACACCTTCCTCAACTTCGGCCCGCTGTTCGGCCACCAGTACACCGAGGCGTGGGTGGACTTCCGCGGCATCCGCGATGCGTGGGGGCGCGCGCACAACCTGGATTACGCGCAGAACGGCCGGCTGGCGACCTGGGCGCAGCGCACCTACGCCATCGCCAATCCCGGCCACTGGACGGACTACGGCCCCGACGTGTGGGGACTGACCGCCAGCGACGGCCCGGGCGACGTGACCGTGAGCTCGCCGCAGGGCGTGCGCCGCTTCAGCGCCTACATGGCGCGCGGCGCCGGGCTCGACGACATCACCGACGACGGCACCATCGCACCCACCGCGGCCGGCGGCTCCATCGCGTTCGCGCCGTCCATCGTGGTGCCCGCGCTGATGGCGATGAAGCAGCGCTACGGCAAGTACATCTACAACCGCTACGGTTTCGTCGATGCCTTCAATCCCAGCTTCCACGGCATGCCGGCGGATGGCCACAGCTATCCCGGCTTCGGCTGGGCCGACAACCAGCAACTGGGCATCGACCAGGGCCCGATCCTGCTGATGATCGAGAATTGGCGCAGCGGCATGGTGTGGAGGGTGATGAGGAAGAACCCGTACATCCGCCGCGGCCTGCAACGTGCCGGCTTCACCGGCGGCTGGCTGGAGCGCGCCGGCCCCGGGCCGGCCGCCGCCGCGTCGCCCTGAGGGGGAAACATGCATCGCCTGTTGACCGCCGCCGCCATCACCATCGCCTGCGCCGTCGCGTTGCCCTTGCCGGCGCGGACGGCCGCGCCGCAGGTCGTGCGTGTCGACGCCACGGCCAGGGCCACGCCGTTCCCGCACTTCTGGGAACGGATGTTCGGCTCCGGCCGCGCCGCGCTCAGCCTGCGCGAGGATTACCGCGACGACCTGCGCGCGGTGAAGCGCGTCACCGATTTCCGCTACGTGCGCTTCCACGGCATCCTCGACGACGAAGACGGCGTGTACACGGAGGACGAGCACGGCGAACCGGTCTACAACTTCACCCTGGTGGATCGCATCTACGACGGCCTGTTGCGCAACGGCGTGCGGCCGGTGGTGGAGATCGGCTTCATGCCGAAGAAGCTGGCGGCCAATCCCGACGCCCTGCACGCGTTCTGGTACAAGCCCAACGTGTCGCCGCCGAAGGATTACGGCCGCTGGGACGGCCTGATCCGCGCCCTCGCGCGGCATCTGGTGCGGCGCTACGGCATCGACGAAGTCGCGACGTGGTACTTCGAGGTGTGGAACGAGCCGAACATCGACTTCTGGGGCGGCGTGCCGCGGCAGGCCTCGTACTTCGAGCTGTACGACCACACCGCACGCGCGCTGAAGTCGGTCAGCCCGCGCCTGCGCGTGGGCGGCCCGGCCACCGCGGCGGCCGCGTGGGTCGGCGACTTCCTTGCGCATGCGGCGAAGGCCCACGTGCCGGTGGATTTCGTCTCCTCGCACGGTTACGCGGACGACACGGTGGAGAACCTGTTCCACAGCGACGCGCCGGTGCCGGAAGACGACCGCGTGTGCCGCGCCATCGGCAAGGTGCGCGGCCAGATCGCCGCATCGCCGCTGCCGCACCTGCCCCTGTTCTGGACCGAGTGGAATGTCCCCGGACGCGACAATCTGCGCGACACCACGTACGTGGGGCCCGCGCTGGCAAACACGGTGCGCGAATGCGACGGGCTGGTGGACATGATGTCGTTCTGGACCTTCTCCGACGTGTTCGAGGAAGACGGCCCCAGCCCCGAGCCGTTCGACGGCCAGTTCGGCCTGCGCGCCAGCGGCGGCATCGACAAGCCCAGCTACTACGATTTTGCGCTGCTGCACCAGCTGGGCGACGAGCGGCTGGCGAACCGCGCCAGCGACGTGATCGTCACGCGGCGCAAGGATGGCAGCCTGGCCATCGCGGCCTGGAACCTGGTCGATCCCGGGCAGCACGGCGCCACGCGCACGCTGCGCCTGGAGTTCGACCACGTGCCCGCGGACGCCGGCGTGACGGTGCAGCGCGTGGACGACGAGCACGGCAACGTGTTGCCGGTCTACGCCAGGATGGGCAGCCCGCGTTACCCGACGATGGCGCAGGTGGCGCAGATGAACGCGGCCACCGCCTTGCCGCCGCCTGCGCACGATCATCTCGTTCAAGGCGGATTGACACTGACGATGGAGCCCGGCGCGCTGCTGCTGGTGACGGTGGCGGGCAACTGAGCATGATGCGTCGTGGGCCTGCCGTCGTGCGATGCGCCCGCCTTCATGGGCGCATCGCTCCGGCCGCCCGCGGCGACGGGGAAAGGGCATGAACGCAGGGCGTGGCGGATGGCGGCGGGGGATGCGCGTGGCGATGGCGTTCGCCGCGCTCTGCCTCGCCGGCTGCTCGCATGGGCACGACGACACGCTGGTGTTCTGGACGTTCGGCCCGGAAGGCGAAGCCGTCGCCAGGCTGCTGCCGGATTTCGAGCGCGCGCATCCGGACATCCGCGTCGAGGTGCAGCAACTGCCGCTGAGCGCGGCGCACCAGAAGCTGCTCACGGCGATCGCCGGCGGCACCACGCCGGACATGGCGCAGCTCGGCAACACCTGGCTGCCCGAGATGGTGGCGCTGCATGCGCTGGCGCCGCTGCAGCAGCGCGTCGCCGCTTCGACCACGGTGGCGCCGTCGGATTACTTCGCCAGCATCTGGGCCACCAACGTCGACGCCGGACAGCTGTACGGCATCCCGTGGTACGTGGACACGCGCCTGCTGTTCTATCGCAGCGACCTGCTGAAGCGGGCCGGCTTCGACGCGCCGCCGCACGACTGGGCCGAATGGCGGCGCATGCTGGCCGCGCTCAGCCACCCCGCACGCAAGGTCTACGGCATCCTGCTGCCGACCAACGAGTACGAGCAGCTGTTGTCGCTGGCCCTGCAGCAGCCCGACCCCCTGCTGCGCGACGACGACAGCCGCGGCAATTTCGAGAGCGCCGGCTTCCGGCGCGCGCTGGCGTTCTACGTGGATACCTTCCGCCTGCGGCAGGCGCCGGTGGTCACCAACGTGGAAGTGGGCAATCCGTGGGAGGAGTTCGGCAAGGGCGTGTACGCGTTCTATTTGTCGGGGCCGTGGAACGTCGGCGAGTTCCGCAAGCGCCTGCCGGCGAACGAGCAGGACGATTGGGCCACTGCGCCGCTGCCCGGGCCGGACGGCCCCGGTGCGGGCCTCGCGGGCGGCGCCAGCCTGGTGGTGTTCCGCGCATCGAGGCACCCGCGCGCGGCGTGGACGCTGATCGAATACCTGTCGCAAGCGCAGGTGCAGCAGTGTTTCTACCGGCTCACCGGCGACATGCCGCCGCGGCGCAGCAGCTGGGACAGCCCGCTGTTGCAGAATGACGCGGCCATGCACGCCTTCCGCGACCAGCTTGAACGCGTGAAGCCCACGCCGGCGGTGCCCGAGTGGGAGCGCATCGCGGTGATGATGCAGCAGGTCGCCGCGCGCGCCGTGGCCGGCGAGCTGACGGTGGACCAGGCGACGGCGGAGATGGATCGCCAGGCCGACGGCATCCTGGCCAAGCGGCGCTGGCTGCTCAGGCAGGCGGAGGCGCGGCGATGAAGCCCTCGCGCGCGGCGTGGCTGTTCCTCGCGCCGGCGCTGCTGGTGCTGGCCGTGTTCTTCCTGCTGCCGGTGCTCGGCGCGCTGGCGCTCAGCTTCACCGACTACGACCTCTACGCGCTGGCCGACCTGCACAACCTGCGCTTCGTGGCGCTGGGCAACTACTGGCTGCTGCTGCACCGGCCGCAGTTCTGGGCCGCGCTGGGACACACGTTCTACTTCGTCGCGGTGGGCGTGCCGCTGTCGCTGGCCGCCTCGCTGGGGGCGGCGCTGCTGCTGCATTCGCCGCTGGCGCGCTGCAAGGCGTTCTTCCGCACCGCGCTGTTCGCGCCGGTGGTGACCACGGCGGTGGCGACGGCGGTGGTGTGGCGCTACCTGTTCAACACCAAGTACGGCTGGGCCAACCACCTGCTGGCCATGCTCGGCGTCCACCCGGTGGACTGGCTGGGCGATCCGCGCTGGGCGATGCCCACCATCATCCTGTTCGCGGTGTGGAAGAACTTCGGCTACAACATGATCATCCTGCTCGCCGGCCTGCAGGCGGTGCCCGCCGAGTTGTACGAGGCGGCGCGCATCGATGGTGCCTCGGCCTGGCGGCAGTTCCGCCACATCACCCTGCCGGCGCTGGGGCCGACCCTGCTGATGGTGGCCATCCTCACCGTGTCGGGCTACTTCCAGCTGTTCGCCGAGCCCTACGTGATGACCGAGGGCGGCCCGCTGGAAAGCACCACCAGCGTGCTGTACCTGATGTACGAGGACGGCTTCCAGTGGTGGAACCTGGGCGTCGCCACGGCGGAGGCCTTCGTGCTGTTCCTGGTGATGTTCGCGGTGACCGCGGCGATGCTGCGGCTGTCGCGCAAGGCGGCGGCATGAACCCGCGGCTGGCGAAGGCGCTCATCAACGGCCTGCTGCTGGGTGGCGCGGCGGTGGCGCTGTTCCCCTTGCTGTGGATGCTCGCGGTGTCGTTCATGCCGGCCGGCACGTCCAACGCGCTGCCGCCGCCGCTGTGGCCGGCGCATCCCGTGCTGGACAACTACCGGCAACTGTTCCGGCACGCCGGCATGGGCCGCTACCTGTTCAACAGCCTGCTGATCTCCGGTGCGATCACGCTGTTGTCGCTGCTGTTCAACCTGCTGGCGGGCTATGCCTTCGCCAAGCTGCGCTTCGCGGGACGCGAGCGCTTGTTCCGCATGCTGCTGGCCCTGCTGGTGGTGCCGGCGCAGGTGGCGATGCTGCCGCTGTTCCTGATGTTCAAGTACGCCGGCCTGGTGGATACCTACGTGGGCGTGGTGCTGCCGGGCCTGGCCTCGGTGCTGGGCATCTTCCTGGTGCGCCAGTACGCGCGCGGCCTGCCCGACGAGCTGCTGGAGGCGGCGCGCATCGATGGCGCCAGCGAACTGCACATCTTCGTGCGCATCGTGCTGCCGCTGTTGCGCCCGGTGGTGGCGACGCTGGCGATCCTCACCTTCCTCACCGCGTGGAACGATTTCATGTGGCCACTGATCGAGCTGACCGGGCAAGGCCATTACACGTTGCCGCTGGGGCTGGCCACGCTGGCGCGCGAGCACACGGAGGGCACCGAGCAGATGATGGCCGGGTCGGTGCTCACCGTGCTGCCGGTGCTGGCGCTGTTTCTTTCCATGCAGCGGCATTACCTGGATGGGTTGTTGCTGGGGAGTGTGAAGGGGTGAGGGGCGGCATGCGCCGCGGCTTGCAAATCTTTCTTCGCCTCCTTGCGGGCACGTGGGGAGGCGCCATGGATGGGGCCGCCTTTCCCCGCTCCCCAGAGCCGAACATATCCGTGTGCTCTCCCCGCGTGGAGGAGCAAGGAGAGGGAGCGGGGAGAGGGGCTTTTGCTTCTGCTTGTACGCAAGTTTCAGAGCGGTTTCGACCGCCTTCCGGCGGCCGAGCTACTTTCTCTTTGCGTGCTCAAAGAGAAAGTAGCCAAAGAGAAAGAGCACCCCGCGGCGGCGCTTTCCGCCCATCCATGGGCGGAAAGTCCGTGAGGCGTGGCCGGGCTTTTCGGCCGGGCTCCTGCCCGGTCGAAAAGGCATCGCCCTCCATGGCGATGCCCACTGCGTGGCCTGATCGTCCACGCCTCACCGCCGCCGAGGGGGCCCGGGAAAAGCAGGCGCGCATCGTGCGCGCCAGAAGCAACAGCAACAACAGCGGAGCGCCGCAAGCTTGCAGCTCGCTGTCTCCCTCCCCTGCGTGCAGGGGAGGGTTGGGGTGGGGTGCTCCTGCTTCTGCGCGCCGGGAGCGCGCTGCTCTACCCGGGGCCCCTATGGCGCGGCGGGTGGGCGAAGGGAAGTCCGCAGGATGGCTCGCAGGGATGCGAGCCAGTTTTTCGCCAGCACAGGATGTGCTGTCGAAAACCCCCGCAGCCCACCCGCGCACCCGCAGGGCAGGATGCCCGGAGGGCGCGCCATCGGGGTGTCGTTTCCTCTTGGTTACTTCTCCTTGATTCCGGGCATCCTGCCCCCCACCCTCGCGGGCCAGCTTCGCTGTTCGCCGCCGCCCCTGCGGCGGCGTGGACAAGCAAAGGAGAAGTAACTCGGGCGCCGGCAGGCGCTCGAAACCGCTTTGTTCCTTGCGAGATGGCGAGGCAAAGAACTTCTTCCGCGAGCAGCGAGCAAAAGAATCAGCCGATACGCGTTCCATCACGCGGATCGAAGAAATGCAGCCGCTGCACAGCGGTGCCCAGCCGCACCATTTCACCCGGCACGCAGGCGACACCCGGCGGCGTCCGCGCGACCAGCGCAGAATCCCCGTGGCGCAGGTTGAGGAAGACCTCGTTGCCCACCGGCTCCAGCACCTCCAGCCGCGCCTCCAGCGCCGCGGAAGGATCGTCGGCGGCGAGCGGCCGCAAGTCTTCCGGACGCAGGCCGAGGATCACCTCGCGCTCGTGCCAGTCCGCGAGGGCGTCCACCTGCGGCGACGTGCCGAGCCGTACCGTGCCGCCTGCCGTGGCCAACGCGAGGCCATCACCCGCATGCAGGATGCCGCGCAGCAGGTTCATCGCGGGGCTGCCGAGGAAGCCGGCCACGAACAGGTTGGCGGGGCGCTCGTAGAGCTTCATCGGCGTGTCGATCTGCTGGATCGCGCCGCGGTCGAACACCACGATGCGCTGGCCCAGCGTCATCGCCTCGATCTGGTCGTGCGTGACGTAGACCGTGGTGGTGCCGAAGCGGCGGTGCAGCCGCGCGATCTCCACGCGCATCGACAGGCGCAGCCGCGCGTCGAGGTTGGACAGCGGTTCGTCGAGCAGGAACACCGCGGGCTGGCGCACCATCGCGCGGCCCAGCGCCACGCGCTGGCGCTGGCCGCCGGACAGCGCAGCCGGGCGCGCATCCAGCTGCTGCCCCAGTTCCAGCAGGCGTGCCACATCGTCCACGCGCCGTGCGATTTCCGCGCGCGGCATGCCGCGCAGGCGCAGGCCGAAGCCGAGGTTTTCGGCCACCGTCATGTGCGGGTAGAGCGCGTAGTTCTGGAACACCATCGCGATGTCGCGATCCTTCGGCGCCACCTCGTTCACCACGCGGCCACCGATGCGCAGCGTGCCGGCGCTGACGGTTTCCAGCCCCGCGATCATGCGAAGCAGGGTGGTCTTGCCGCAGCCGGAGGGGCCGACCAGCACCAGCAGATCGCCGTCGGCGATGTCGAAGCTGGCGCCGGCGACGGCGACGTGGCCGTTGGGATAGACCTTGCGCACGTTGTCGAGACTGACGGTGGCCATCGGCGTTGCGTGCTCTCTGCGGATTGTCGCGGCGCGGTGATCGATGTCGCGGAAAAGGGCGTGCATCCCGGGACGGCGTTCGGCTATTCTCGGGATGTAATCGATTACATCAAGCCGCAGTGCGGCATTCGAGAGTTGCGGAATCCATGACCCGACCCTACCGCTTTCCGGACGGCTTCCTCTGGGGCGCGGCCACCTCCGCCTACCAGATCGAGGGTTCGCCGCTGGCGGACGGCGCCGGCCCCAGCATCTGGCAACGCTACGCGCACACGCCGGGGATGATGGCGAACGGCGACCACGGCGACGTGGCCTGCGACCATTACCGCCGCTACAAGGACGACGTGCAGCTGATGCGCGCGCTGGGCCTCAAGAGCTACCGCTTCAGCGTGAACTGGGCGCGCGTGCTGCCCGAGGGCACCGGGCGGGTCAATGCCAAGGGGCTGGACTTCTATTCTCGGCTGGTCGACGAGCTGCTGGAAAACGGCATCGTGCCGAACGCCACGCTGTTCCACTGGGACCTGCCCGCGGCGCTGGACGATCGCGGCGGCTGGCTCAACCGCGACAGCGCGCACTGGTTCGCCGAGTACGCCGCAATCATGTTCTCGGCGCTGGACGACCGCGTGCCGTACTGGTCCACGCTCAACGAGCCGTGGGTGGTGGTGGATGGCGGCTACCTGCGCGGCGCGCTGGCGCCGGGCCACCGCAACCTGTACGAGGCGCCGATCGTGGCGCACAACCTGATGCGCGCCAGCGGCGCCGGCATCCAGGCCTACCGCGCGCACGGCCGGCACGCGATCGGCGTGGTGTTCAACATCGAGCCCAAGTACCCGGCTTCCGGCAGCGCGGAAGACCTTGCCGCCACGCGGCGCGCGGACGCCTACATGAACCTGCAGTTCGCCGATCCGGCGCTGCTCGGCAGCTACCCGCCCGAACTGCGCGATGTGTACGGCGAGGCGTGGCCGGATTTCCCCGCGGACGATTTCCGGCTCACCAGGCAGCCGGTCGACTTCGTCGGGCTCAACTACTACACGCGCGCGGTGGTGCGGCACGATGCGGATGCGTTGCCGCTGCGCGCGGTGCCGGTGCACCAGCCCCATCGCACCCACACCGAAACCGGCTGGGAAGTGTACGAGCAGGGCCTCACCGACATGCTGACCGGTTTCCGTCGGCGCTACGGCGACATCCCGCTGTACATCACCGAGAACGGCGCGGCCTTCTACGATCCGCCGACGGTCGAGGGTGCGCTGTTGCAGGACCCGCTGCGCACGGACTACCTGCGCCGGCACCTCGAAGCCGCGCATCGCGCCATCGAGGCCGGCGTCGACCTGCGCGGCTATTACGCCTGGTCGCTGCTGGACAACCTGGAGTGGTCGCTGGGCTATGCCAAGCGCTTCGGCCTCTATCACGTGGACTTCGCCACCCAGCAACGCACGCCCAAGGCCAGCGCGCAGCTCTACCAGCGGGTGATCGAGAGCCACGGCGAAGTCCTGGGCGAGCCATGAACCATCGAACGATGCGCACGGAGGAGAGCAGCCGATGAAAACGAAACCGAAGCCGTGGCGGGTCGTGCTGGGCCTGCTGGCCGCATGCCTGTTCGTTCCCGGCGCCGCGCAGGCGATGCCAGCCGGCGATACCGTGCAGATCCGCGTCGACGCCAGGGCGAAGGGCACGCCGTTCCCGCACTTCTGGGAGCAGATGTTCGGCTCGGGCCGTGCATCGCTGGCGCTGCGCGACGACTACCGCAAGGATCTGGTCGCGGTGAAGCAGGCCACCGGCTTCGGCTACGTGCGTTTCCACGGCATCCTAGACGAGGACGTGGGCCTGTTCCATCTCGGCAGGAACGGCCAGCCGTTCTACAACGCCGCCGACAAGTCGGGCAAGGCCGGCCAGCCGGTCTACAACTTCTCCTACGTGGACCAGATCTACGACGGCCTGCTGGAACGCGGCGTGCGCCCCTTCGTGGAGCTGGGCTTCATGCCGGACGACATGAGCTCCGATCCCAGGGCGATCCAGGATTTCTGGTACCACCCCAACGTCGCGCCGCCGAAGGACTACGCGCTGTGGGACGGCATGATCCGCGCCTTCGCGCAGCACCTGGTCGCGCGCTACGGCATCGATGAAGTGTCGCAGTGGTACTTCGAGGTGTGGAACGAGCCGAACATCGGCTTCTGGGCCGGCAACCCCAAGATGCCGACGTATTTCACCCTGTACGACCACACCGCGCGCGCGCTGAAGTCGGTGAGCCCGCGCCTGCGCGTGGGCGGCCCGGCCACGGCGCAGGCCGCGGAAGTCGGCGACTTCCTCAGGCACGTGCACGCGGCGAACGTGCCGGTGGATTTCGTCAGCACCCACGTCTACGGCGACGACACCGCGGACAACGTGTTCCACACCCGCGAGAACATCCCGCGCAAGGACATGGTGTGCCGCGCGGTGGACAAGGTGCACCAGGAGGTACTGGCCTCGCCGTATCCGAAGCTGCCGTTCATCATGAGCGAGTTCAACGCCTCCTACGCCAACCTGCCCAACGTCACCGACACGGTATACATGGGGCCGTGGATGGCCAACACCATCCGCGCCTGCGCCGGCAAGGTGGACATGATGAGCTACTGGTCGTTCTCCGACGTGTTCGAGGAAGGCGGGGTGGTGCGCACGCCGTTCTACGGCGGCTTCGGCCTGATCGCCGAGGACCGCATCCCCAAGCCGGCCTACAACGCCTTCGCGATGCTGCACAAGCTGGGCGACATGCGGCTGCCGTCGTCCTCCGACTCCGCGCTGGTCACCCGTCGCGCCGACGGTACGCTGGTGCTGGCCTTGTGGAACTACGCGCCGCCGGTGGGCGACACCGCCAGCTACACCATCGGCAAGCCGAAGGGTGAAGTGCGGCACTTCGAGGTCGAGCTGTCGTCGCTGCCGGCGAATGCCGGAGCGAAGGTGTGGCGGCTGGACGAGACGCACGGCAACGTCATCGCCACCTTCGACCGGATGGGGCGCCCGGCCTTCCCTTCGCGCGAGCAGATCAGGCAGTTGCGCGCGGCCGGCCAGATGTCCGCACCCGAGCAGGTCGCACTGCACGGCGGCAGGCTCAGCCTCGACATCCCGCCGCAGGGCCTGGCGGTAATCGAAGTGCGCTGAGCGCCCGCGGTGGAGCCGCTGGATCGCCCGGTCTGGGCCAGCCTGACCAGCCTGCATGCCGGGCTGGCGCAGGGTGGCGCACTGGCGAAGCGCTATCTGCCGGAGATCAATCGCTTCGCCTCGGCGCGTGACGACAGCGACGAGGCGCTCGCGGCGCTGGCCGCGCTGGTGCGGCCGGGCGAACCGGTGTTCGTCGCGCAGGTACCGGAGATATCCATCCCGCCCGGACTCGTGGCGCGCAAGCTTGCGAAGTGCGTGCAGATGATCGCCGTCGCGCCGGTCATTGCGGAAGCCGGTGCGGACGAAGTGCTCCCGCTGGGCGAGGCGGACGCGGCGGAGATGCTGGCGCTGGCCACGCTCACCGAACCCGGACCGTTCCTGCGGCACACCCACCGCATGGGTCGCTTCGTCGGCATCCGCATCGATGGCCGGCTCGCCGCGATGGCGGGCGAACGCTTCCGCTTTCCCGGCCATGCCGAGGTCAGCGGCGTGTGCACGCATCCGGACTTCCGCGGCCGCGGGCTGGCCCGACGCCTGTCCCGGCACGTCGCCGCCGGCATCGCGGCGCGCGGCGACACGGCCTTCCTGCATGCGTGGAAAACCAACACGGCGGCGATCCGTCTCTACGAAACGCTGGGCTTCCGCCTGCGCTGCGAGGTGAATGTGGCCGTGCTGGACGCGATGCCCGGGTGATCCTGGGCCGGTGGCGTAGCCGCCATCGGACCGATCCCGTCTTCGGCTGGACATGCCATGCGCCGCCCCGGCCTTTGCGGCCCCGCAAGTCGTTCCCGGACGACATGGGCTGTAGGCCTGTGCCGAGGGCTGCCGAAGGGAAAGGGCGATTTCACACCGATTTACGTCCTGCTGGTTCACAATATGCTAACGTCTAGGTCACAGATTCAGGGGGATGACCATGAAGCACTTCATCGTGCTCGTTGTGTTGCTGCTGGCTCTTGTAGTAAGCGGCTGCGCGGCAGTGACGCCATCGACCCAGCCGCCGAAAGTCAATGCCGACGCCATGGCAGTCAGCGACTACCGCATCGGCGTGGACGACCAGTTGCAGGTATCCGTGTGGCACAACCCCGATCTCAGCGTGTCCGTGCCGGTGCGGCCGGACGGCAGGATCACCGTGCCGCTGATCGGCGACGTGCAGGCCGGCGGGCAGACGCCCGAGGAAGTGGCCGCCGTCATCCGCGACAAGCTCAAGGCCTACGTGCGCGATCCGCAGGTGGCGGTGATCCTGACCCAGCTGCGCAGCCACGAGTACCTTGCCCGCGTGCGCGTCACCGGTGCCGTGCGCACGCCCGTCTCGCTGCCTTACCGCCCGGGCATGACCGTGCTCGACGTGGTGCTGGCCGCCGGCGGCGTCACCGAGTTCGCCTCGCCGGACCGCACCGAGCTCTACCGCCACGCCGGCAAGGGGGACAGCCAGGCCTACGCCGTGCGGCTGGGCAAGATCCTCAACGACGGCGACCTGGCCACCAACTATCCGCTGCAGCCAGGTGACGTGATCACGGTGCCGCAGCGCACTTTCTGAAGAAGACGCCCAAGGGGGGCCTCAGGAAGAGGCGAGCGCCATGAACGAACAACCGATTTCACTGCAGGCCCTGCTGCCCGTGCTGCTGGAGGAGGGCCGCCGCCGGCGCGTCGCGCTGGGGCTGATTTTCGCCGCGATCACGCTGGCGGCGCTGGTCATCGGCGTGCTGTGGCCGAAGAAATACGAGGCTTCCACCACCATCCTGGTGCAGGAGAGCAACATCATCGCGCCGCTGATGAAGGGCGCCGCCACTCCCACCGCCAACACCAATCGCGCCGACATCGCGCGCGCGGTGATCCTGAGCCGCGAGGTGCTGGACAAGGTGCTCGCCGGCGGCGGCTGGCTGGACGGCCATCCCAGTCCGGTAGAGCTGGATCGCATCACCAACGGCATCAAGTCGCGCACCGTGGTGAAGTTCTCGCGCGACAACCTGCTGACCATCAGCTATCACGACTCCGACCCGGCGCGCACCTACAAGGTCACGCGGTTGTTCGGCCAGCTGTTCATCAGCGAGAGCCTGGCCTCCAAGCAGCGCGAGAGCCGCGACGCGTTCGATTTCATCAACAGCCAGGTCGAGGCCTACAAGCGCAAGCTCACCAGCGCCGAAGACAAGCTCAAGGCCTATCGCGAGAGCAATGCCGATGCCCGCCCGGGCAGCGACGCCGCCACCGCCGCACGCATCAACGATCTGCGCGCGCAAGTGGAAAACGCGCACATGGACCTGATGGAGAAGCGCTCGCAGGAAGCCTCGCTGGTGGCGCAGCTGTCCGGCGAATCGGAAGTCTCCGCGGTGCAGACCACGGCGGGGCTGTACCAGGCCCAGCTGGCCGACCTGCAGGCGCAACTGGACAAGCTGCTGCTCACCTACACCGACGACTATCCCGACGTGGTGCGCGTGCGCCACCAGATGCAGGACCTGCGGCAGCAACTGGCGCAGGCCGGCCGGAACCGGCAGAACCCGAACGGCAAGCCGGCGTCGCTGGAAGGCAATGCGCAGTTCAATCCGCTGTACCAGCAGATCAAGAGCCAGCTGACCGATCTGCGCGGCCAGATCGCCGCGACCACGGCGCGGATGAATGCGAGCCAGGTGATGCTGGACGCCGAACTCGACCGCAGCAAGCGCATCGCCGGCTCGGAGAACGCCACCGCCGAACTCACCCGCGACTACGACGTCAACCGCGACGTCTACCAGGATCTGCTGAAGCGCCGCGAGAACGCGCGCGTATCGATGGACCTGGACGCCACCCAGCAGGGCCTGACCTTCGTCGTGCAGAACCCGGCGATCATGCCGCTGATCCCCACCGGCCTGCGCTTCATGCACTTCGCCGTGGCCGGTCTCGCGCTGGGCCTGGTGCTGCCGCTGGGCCTGCTGTTCGGCATCGCGCGCCTCGACCCGCGCGTGCGTTCGGCCGAGCAGCTGGAACGGCTCACCGGCCTGCCGGTACTGGCCACGGTGCCGTACTACGCCACACCGCAGGACCGGCGCCGCGGACAGCTGCAGAACCTGGTGCTGGCGCTGATCCTGGTGGCGGTGGTGGTGTCCTACCTCACGCTGTTCGTGCTCAAGCTCAAGGGGGCGGCATGAAGCCCGACGAATCGATTTCCGGCACCGTGCTGCGGGTCGCCCAGGCCGAGGCGGGCCATGCCGATCGCCTGCCGCAACAGGCGTCCGAGCATTCCATCGCCCTCATGGCCGAGCCGCGCGCCCTGGCCCCGCGGCAGCTGGAGGAGCGCCGGCTGATCCATCGCGAGGCCTCGTCGCGGGCGGAATCGGACACCTTTCGCGAGATCCGCACGCGCCTGCTCGGCATGGCCGGCAGCAGCAACTTCATCACCCTGGTGGTCGCGGTCAGCCCGCGCTCGGGGGCCAGCTTCGTGGCGCGCAACCTGGCCGCCGCGTTCGCCTTCGACGAGGCCCGCACCAGCCTGCTGATCGACTGCAACCTGCACTATCCGGAGCAGCACCGCGCGCTCGGCGTCGATCCCGCCAACGGCGGCCTGATCGATTTCCTCGAGCACCCCGCGCAAGGCATCGCGTCGAAGATCTACGCCACCGGCGTGCCGCGCCTGCGCCTGATCCCGGTGGGCGAGGCCCGCGAGGGCAGCGGCGAGTACTTCTCCTCGTTCCGGATGAACGCACTGCTCGACTCGATGCGCCATCGCTACCCGGATCGCTACCTGTTCCTGGACGGCCCCACCATCAAGGGCTCGCCGGATGCGCGCATCCTTTCCGACCTCGCGGATTTCGTGGTGGTGGTGGCCGGCTACGGTCGCGACACGCCCGCCACGATCAGCCAGGCGGTGGCCCATTTCGAGCCGGAGAAGCTGGCCGGCGTGGTGTTCAACCAGGCGCCTTGAGGCTCGCGGTGACCCGCCGTCCGGACAAGGGCGGCGGCCGGGTGTCGTCACCGCACCATCCATCGCAGGAGGCATCCATGCCCTCGTCCACCCGACTCGCCCGCACCATCGCGCTGGCCCTGGCGCTCGCTGCCGGCCCGGCGCTCGCCGGCCAGCTCGACTACTCGTTGTACGGCGGCGTAGAGCACAGCGACAACATCAACCTCAGCAACACGGCGCCGGCAAGCCAGTGGCTGCTGATTCCCGGCTTCGGCTTCGACTACGCCCAGCAGGGCGCCACGCTGCAGGCGCACGTGACCGGCGGGGCGGAATACCGCGACTACCTGGGCGGGAGCTACGCGAACCAGAAGTTCGGCGAACTGGCCGGCCTGGTGAACTGGAGCATGCTGCCGCAGCGGCTGGATTTCGTGGCGCAGGACTACGCCAGCGTGCAACCGATCTCCACGCTGGCCAGCAACGGGCCGGGCAACCAGCAGCAGACCAACGTGCTCACGGTGGGCCCGACCCTGCACTTCAACCTGGGCAGCGCGATGCGCGGCCAGGTTGAGCTGCGCTACATCAACAGCCGCGCCTCGCGTACCACCGAGTTCGACTCCTCGCGCGGCGACGCCGCGCTGCGGCTGATCCGCGACATCTCGCCGACCAGCCAGCTCTCGCTCAACCTGGAGACCCAGCGCGTCGATTTCGACGACACCGGCGAGGTGAACTACAGCCGCGACGGGGCTTTTGTCCGTTACGTGGACAGGCTGGCGCATACGGACCTGGATGTGGCGGCGGGCTGGTCGCACATCCGCCTGGATGGCGGCTACGGTACGGCCACCACGCCGATGGTGAACGCCGGCATCAATTGGCATGCGAGCGCCCGCAACAGCTTCGGGGCCTCCTACACGCGCAATTATTCGGATGCCGCGCAGGATCTCATCAACCTGGCCGAGCCGACGGACACCGCCGCGCCAAGCAGCCCGCCGCTGAGCATCCAGACCGGCGGCGCGGTGATCGGCAGCGGGGTCTATCTGGAACAGCGCCTGGAAGGCCACTACGACTACGCCGGCGACCGCCTCACCGTCAGCCTGTCGCCGTGGTACCGCAAGCTGCATTACGTGGAAGGCTTCCAGCCTGACGAGACCGGACGCGGCGGCGAATTTGGCGTGGATTACCGCCTCAACCCGCGGCTGACGCTGTCGGGCTTCGCCAATTACGAGCGGGAGGACTACACGACGCTGGCGCGCCGCGACACCACGACCAATGTCGGCGTCGCCCTGCGCCAGCTCGTGAACAGCCACTGGTGCTGGCGCCTGTCGGTGGTCGATCAACATCGCACCAGCACCGCCCCGGGCGAGGGCTACCGGGAGACGGAAGTCTACGTCGGGGTCGTCTACCAGCGATGACGCCGGCATCCGAGCCCTGCCAGTTCGGCCGCGACGGAACGCTGATGGGGATGTACCACGGCGTCGCCGGCCACGCGCCGGTGGGCATGCTGCTGTGCCCGCCGCTGGGCCAGGCGCTGATGCGCACCCACCGGATCTACCGCCAGCTGGCCACCGGCCTGGCGGCGCGCGGCATTTGCGCGCTGCGCTTCGATTACCGCGGCAGCGGCGACTCGGCCGGCGACAGCCTGGCGCTGGACTGGCAGCACTGCCTGGCCGACATCCGCAGCGCGGCGGCCGAATTGCGCGTGCGCAGCGGTTGCGCCACGGTGATCGGTTTCGGCGCGCAGCTGGGCGGCAGCCTGGCGCTGGCGGCGGCACCGGCGGTGGGTTTCACGCGGCTGATCCTGTGGGACCCGGTGCTGGACGGCGCACGACACGTGGCCGAGCTCGACGCCTGGCAGGAAGAGCTGCGCAACGATCCGCTGCACTACGCCCGTCCGCGCAGCGCAGCGGACGCGGACGGGCAGTGGCTGGGTTTCCCGGTCAGTCCGCACTGGCGCGCGCAGCTGTCCGCCTGGCGTGCCGAGCCGGCGCGGATACCTGTCCTGATCGTCGATTCGCTGCCCGAAGCGATGGCCGGCGGCTGGTCGCCACTGGTCGAGGCCGGCGCGCAGGTGGCCACCATGCGGCCGGGCACGCACTGGGGCGACCTGCATCGGCTGGAGCATGCCATCCTCGCCCCCGACCTGCTGCGCCTGGTAGGCGAGGCCGTGGAGCAGGCTGCATGATGGCCGAGCGCGCCTTCCGCTTCGGCCGTGCCCGGCATCTGGTGGGCATCGCCGGCCTGCCGCCCGTCGCGCACGGCGCGGTCGGCGTGATCATGCTCAACACCGGCCTGATGCATCGCGTCGGGCCGTTCCGCCTGCACGTGGATCTGACCCGGCGGCTCAATGCGCTCGGCTATCCCACCCTGCGCTTCGACCTGTCCACCATGGGCGACAGCGGCGCCAGCGCGGAAGCCGATTCGCGCGAACAGCAGATCCGCGCCGACGTGGCCGACGCCATGGCGTTGCTCGGGAGCCAGGCCGGCTGCACGCGTTTCGTGCTCATCGGCCTTTGCCGCGGCGCGCAGAGCGCGCACATCGCCGCCTGCACCGAGCCGGGCGTGGCCGGCGCGATCTTCCTGGATGGCTACATCTACCGCACCGCCGGCTTCAAGCTGCGCCACTATCTGCCGCGGCTGCTCAGTCCCGCGCGCTGGCGCGGCTTCTTCGCGCGCAAGCTGCGCCAGGTGGTGGCGCCGGAGGAGACCTCCTTCGGCAGCGTCTATCCGCCGCGGGGACAGGTGCGCGGCGAACTGGCCGCGATGCTCGCGCGCGGACTGAAGCTCTACTTCGTCTACAGCGGCGGCATCGGCGAGCAGTTGAACCATGCGCGCCAGTTCCGCGAATGCTACGGCCACGGCGTGGCCGGTCACCCGGCGCTGCGCATGGACCTGCTCGACGGCACCGACCACACCTACACCCTGGTCTGCGACCGCGAGCGCCTGTTCGATCATGTCGAAGGCTGGTTGCGGCAACAATTCCCGCCGCCGAAGACAGCGCCGGCAGGTTGAGCTACTCCACCGGCGGGCGGGCGGCCGCTGTCGACACGCTGCGCAAACGGTGCGGCGGTGGCGGCAGCTCGAAGTCGCGCCAGTCGCCGGGGTTGCCGCTGCGGCCTGCTTCGGCGGCCTTGATGATGTTGTACATCTCGCGCGCGGTGACGTAGTGCAGCACGTGGTTCGTGCCGTCGTTGTACGTGCGCTCCAGGTGCGCGTGCATGCGCTCGGCCGCCTCGCCCAGCAGGGTGTCCATGTCGCGTTCCTGGGTGCCGTGGGTGTGCACCTTGACGAAGATCCATTCGGGCCGGCCCTCGACGTGGATGCCGGTGCGCACCCAGTGGTCCACGCGCGCCGGGGTGGGCGGGCAGCCGCGGCGCACGTCGGCGTTCTCGATGCGCGGTACCACGCCCAGCCGCCGCTCGCGCCAGTTCAGGCCCAGCGGCCCCTGCACGATCATCAGGTCGCCCGAGGGTTGCCCACCCACGCGCACCGGCACGCCGCTGTCGTGCGACTTCGGCCGCAGCGGATCGTCGGTGGCGTAGTAGATGCTGTTGACCATGCGCGTCTGCGTGTCGCTGGGTGCGGAGGGCAGGGTGAAGTCCGCGTAGCAGCCCAGTTCGCGCAGCAGGATCAGCTCGTTGTTGAGGCCGCACCAGCGGCCGTCGGCGCGCGAATTGTCCAGGCACCAGTTGCCGTGGATGAAGCCGAAGCGCAGCTGGCCGGTTTTCGGGTCGCGCGGCAACGCGCCGTGGCGTTCGTGCAGCAGCTCGTTGAAGCGGGCGATGGTGGCAGTGAAGTTTTCCGGGGTGTCGTTGTCGTGGTGCAGGTGGATCTCGATCTCGCCGTAGCCGTCGGCGCAGAGCGCGGCGAGCTTGTCCAGGTGCTCCTCGACGTATTCCTCCTCCGGGTAGAAGAAGCTGTGCTGCGGCGGGCGGTCGTCGGCGTCGCGGTGGCGGTCGGCCAGCGCGCGGTAGTCGCGGCACCAGCGCTCGACGCGGGCGCGCTGGGTGGCGAGGTCGACCCGGCCCCAGTTCGGCTCGAAGTGGTCGACGAAGCAGAACATCACGTGCACCGGGCCACTGGCCGGGCGCGGCGGCGGGCGCCGGCGCAGGTAGCTGCCCAGCCAGATCTGCATGTTGCGCGAGCGGATCGCCAGCGCCACGGCCGCGACGGCGAGCAGCACCAGCACGGCAAGGATGACGGGCACGACGATCATGGCCGCGTCTCCGGCAGCAGGCCGAGCAACTGCTCGGCGTTGTTGCGCCACTGCCGCTCGCGCACGATGTATTCGCGCGCGGCCGCGCCGACGCGTTGCCGCTCCGCGGGCTGCGCGGCCAGCTCCAGCACGCGCTGCACGCAGGCCTGCAGCTGGCGCTGCGGGAACAGCCAGCCGGTGCGGCCATCGCTGACCACTTCCGCCACCGGCGCATAGTCGGGCGCGACCATGGCGACGCCCATCGCCATGAACTCGAACAGCTTCACCGGCGAGCCGTAGTGGTTGGAGTCGGGCAGCACCGCGTAGTCCATGCAGGCGATCCAGGCGGGGATCTCGTGGTGCGGCACGCGTCCGGGCAGCAGGATGCGGCCGGCCAGGCCGCGGGCCTGCACCAGTGCGCGCACCTCGGGCAGGCTGCGGCCGTCGCCGACCAGCAGCAGCACCAGCTCGGGCGCCTCGTCCAGCCGTGCGGCGACTGCCTCCACGAAACCGTTGACGCCGTGCCAGTGCACGAACGCGCCGACATAGCCGCACACCACCCGACCTGCCACCCCGCGTTCGGCGCGCAGGCGTTCGCGGTCATGCCGTGCCGGATCGAAGCGGGCGAGGTCGGCCGCATTCGGCGAGACCACTGCAGGGGCGATGTCGCCGTAGGCCGCCTCGGCCTGCTGCCTGAAGTAGCTGGAAATGAACACCAGCCCGGTGGCGCGGCGCAGGCACCAGCGCTCGATGCGCCGCGCCAGCGACTTCAGCCACAGCGGGCGCACCCGCTCGACCAGCGCCGAGTCGTTGATCTCCAGGACCACGGGTATGCCGCGCCGCCGCGCCAGCCACACCGTGGCGAACAGGAACAGCGAATAGCGCTCGTAGACCAGCTGCGGCCTGGATCGCGCGAACGCGCGGCGCATGCGCACCAGGGTGACCAGGTTGTAGCCCAGCTCCAGCGCCTCGAACAGCACGCCCGGCATGCGCGAGACCAGGGCGCCGAGGTGGCCGTGTCCCTTGGATCGCACCGCCCTGCCGTGGACCTGTTCCTGCTCCGGATCGGCGCCGGGGAAGGACATCACGCTGACCTCGTGGCCCAGCTCGCGCAAGGCGCCGACCACGCCGCGGATGTGCACGCCCTCGACGTCGCGCCCGCGCGTGCGGTGGTGGTAGAGGATCCTCATGTCGCCACCGCCGGCAGCGCATGCAGGCGGCGCCCCTCTGATTGCCACGCGGGCAGCATGCGCGCGAGGATCTGCGCCGCACGGTCGCTGTCGTCGTGCATCAGCAGCACGTCGCCGTCGGCCGGCGGCCGCTGTTCCAGTCGCGCGGCCAGCTCCGCGGGCGGCTGCGGCTGGTAGTCCAGGCTGTCGTAGGACCAGTAGGCCAGGTTGCGCCCGCGCCGCGCGAAGGCCAGCAGCAGCGGCAGCGACACCACGCCGCGCGGCGGCCGGAAGCGGTACGGGCCGGTGTGATCGAAACCTGCCAGCAGGCGGTCGGTGCGTTCCACTTCGTCCAGCTGCTCGCGCAGGCCGAGTCGGTGGAACAGCGGGTGGCTGTATGAGTGATTGCCCAGGGCGTGGCCCTCCGCCACGATGCGCTCGACCAGCGCGGGGTGCTGTTCGACCCGCTGGCCGACCAGGAAGAAGCTCGCCCGCGCGTCGTGCCTGGCCAGCAGGTCCAGCAGGCGGGGCGTGTGTTGCGGATGCGGGCCGTCGTCGAAAGTGAGATAGAGCGCGCCCGGCTCGCGTGGGCCGCGCACCAGCACCAGGCGTTCGGGCAGCAGGGCCAGCAGCTGCTGGCGCGTGGGCCGGATCCTCATCGCAGCGCCTCCGCCGCGGCACCGCGGCGTGCCGCCTGCTGCAGGATGGCGTCGAGCCGGTCGACATTGGTTTCCCAGCTGAAGCTGCGCGCGTGGTCCGCGATCGCGGCGTGGTCCCAGGCCTGCATCGTCGCTCCGGCCAGCGCTTCGGCCAGCGCGGCGCGGTCGCCGAGCGGCACCAGCCGGCCGGCGTGCGCGGGCACCACCTCGGGAATGCCGCCCACCCGCGTGGCCACCACCGGCGTGCCGCAGGCCATCGCTTCCAGCACCACGTTGGGCACGCCTTCGTTGTGGCTGGGCAGGCACAGCAGGTCGGCGGCGCGGAACCAGTCGGGCAGCGCCTCGTGCGGCATCGCGCCGGCCAGGCGCACCTGCGCCTCGATACCCAGCGTGCGTGCGTGTGCGAGCAACGCGCCGCGGCATGCGCCTTCACCCACGTAGACCAGGCGCGCCTGCGGCTGCGTCGCCGCCATCGCCGCGAAGGCCTCCAGCAGATCGAGGCAGCCCTTGCTCTCCTTCAGGTTGCCGACGTAGAGCAGCAGCGGTCCGCCGCCGTCCTCCAGGCCGAGCCGCGTGCGCGCCGCGGTCCTGTCGCCGGGAGCGAACCGTGTGCCGTCGACGCCGTTGTAGAGCGCATGCACGCGCGCCGCGTCGGCGCCCAGCGCCACCGCCTTGCCGGCCAGCGCGCGGCTCACCGCCACCACCGCGGCGGCGTTGCGCAGGCTCGCGGCGATCTGCGGCCGGCGCAGGGCATGCGTGGCCTGCACGTTGAGGTCGCTGCCGTGCACCTTCACCACGTACGGAATGCCGAGCAGGCGCGCCAGCCAGCCGGCGGCGACCGCATCGGGATAGGCCCAGCTGGCCAGGATGCAGTCGTAGCCGGCCGCGCGCAGCCGCCGGCCGCGCTGCGGCAGCAGCGACAGCAGCCAGCACGCCGCATGCAGTGCGCGGCCCAGCCGCGGCGGACAGACGAACACGAAATGGTCGGTGGCCAGCCCCGGCACCTGCACGTCGCCGCGGCGGCCGTGCAGGCGTTCGCGGAAATCCACCGCGGTCAGCACATGCAGCTCGTGGCGCCGGCCCAGCCGCTCGAACTGCTGGCGGTTGAACGCGCCGCGCAGCGGATCCCAGGGCGTGGGGAACAGGTTGGTCAGCACCAGCACCTTCATGCGGCCGGCCTCCGCGGCTCGTAGAGCGCGGCATAGCGCACCGCCATCGCCTCGAGCGAGCCGCTGGCCTCCATCATCGCGCGGGCGGCGGCTCCGAGACGGGTGGCGTGCTCCGGGTTGCGCAACAGGCCGAGGATCGCCTGCGTCATCGCCTCGACGTCGCGGTCCGGCACGATGGAGCCGGTGACGCCGTGCCGCACGATCTCGCGGTTGCCGCCGACGTCGGTGGCGACGATCGGCAGCGCGGTGGCGGAGGCTTCCAGCAGCGCCATCGAATAGCCTTCGCTCACCGAGGACAGCGCGAACACGTCCAGCCCCTGCAGCAAGTCGCGCACATCGTTGCGGTCGCCGAGGAAATGCACCGCTCCGGCCACGCCTTCGTCGCGCGCGCGGGCTTCCAGTTCCTGCCGCAGGCCGCCGTCGCCGATCAGCAGCAGCGCGCTGCCCGGCAGTTGCGCGTGCACGTGGCGGAAGGCACGGATCAGGCTGGCCTGGTCCTTGGCCCAGTTGAGCCGTCCCACCGTGCCGACCAGGCGCGTCTGCGGCGACAGCCCCAGCGCCTGGCGCAGGCGCTCGCGCGCGGCCGGGGAGGTGACGGTGAAGTCCTGCACGCGCAGGCCGTTCGGCACCACCCGCAGCTTGCGGCGCGGCACCAGGCCATGCTCGATGGCGCCGTTGCAGGCCGCTTCGCAGACCATCGCCACCGCATCGGTGCGGACCAGGCTGGCGCGATAGAGCATTTCGGCGCGGTTCCAGCGTTGCATGCCGCCCATGCCGTGGCGCGTGTTGATGATCCTGCCCACGCCCAGCCCGGGGCTGGCCAGCACCGCCAGGTAGTGCGCCACCGCATTGTGGCTGTGCAGCACCTCGGTGCGGTGGGCACGGATCAGCTGGCGCACGCGCGACAGTGCCTTGAAATCGAAGCCCCTGCGCTTGTCGCAGGCATGCACCGGGATGCCGGCGGCATCCAGCTCGTGCGCCAGCGTGCCGCGCTCGAACAGGCATACCACCTGGCAGCGGTGGCCTTGCTGCTGCTGCAGCCTGACCAGGTCGAGCACGACGCGTTCCAGTCCTCCGCGGTTGAGGTTTTCCACGACATGGGTGATGTTCATCGGTGCATTCAGGCGGGGACGGTGAGGGCGGAGACGGTGACGCGCAGCTTGCCGCTGGGCGTCAGGGGGATGTCGTCGACGATGCGGCAGTCGAGCGCGACGCTGTCGCCGACCACCTTCGCCAGCTCGCGGCGGATGTATGCCATCGAGGCGTCGTCGAAGCGCTCGTCGCAGACCAGCGCCAGCTCGAGCCGGTCGAGCCGGCGCTGCACGAGCTGGAAGCGGCGCAGGCCCGGCACGTCCTTGAGCATGTGCGGGAAGAACTCGCCGGGCAGCAGGTGACCGTCGGGCGTGCGGATCGCGTCCAGCTTGCGGCCGTCCACGTGCGCCAGCAGCGGCAGGCCGCGCCCGCACGGGCAGGTCTCGGCGCCGGCGGTGGCCAGGTCGCCGTTGGCGTAGCGCAGCAGCGGCATGCCGTAGTTGGACAGGTCGGTGAGCAGCACCTCGCCGCTGGCGCCGGTCGTCGCCGCGCCGTGCAGTTCCACCACTAGGTGGTCGGCATTGACGTGCAGGCCGTGCCGTTGCCCGCACTCGGACGCGATCAGCATGACCTCGCGGCAGCCGTAGGTGTTGTAGGCCGGGCAGCCGAACGCGCGCTCGATCAGCTCGCGCTGGAAGTCGTGCAGCGCCTCGGCCGCGCCGAGCACCGACGCCGGCTGCGCCACCTTGCGGCGGTTGTCCAGCAGCCACTGCGCGAGGCGCACCAGCGGCCCCACGTAGCCCACGATCACCTCCGGCCGGTACGCGTCGATGGCGTCGGCGTACTCGCCGAGGTTGGCGTCGGTCATGTGGAAGCTGTTGAGCATCCGGCGCGCGAACGCGGCGTGGTAGAGCCGTTCCTTCAGCTGCTGCAGCGGGCGCGGCTGGCCCACCGCGCCGCCCCACACGAACAGCGTGCGCCGGCCCATGCGCGCGCCGGCCCAGTCGTAGCCGCGCCACATCACGGCGGTGCGCCGCTCGTTGCTCTCGCGGGTGTAGCCGAAGCGCATCGGCTGGCCGGTGGAGCCGCCGGTGGCCTTGTACAGCAGCCGGTCGTGCCAGCCGTCGGCCTTGAACTCGTCGAAGTGCGCGCGGATCTCGTCCTTGCCCAGCACCGGCAGGCGCGCGTAGTCGTCCAGGCTGCGGATGTCCGCCGCCGTGACGCCCAGCTCGCGCCAGCGCCGGCGATACCAGGGCACGTGCTGCTCGCAGTGCCGCAGCAGGCGCTGCAACCGTTCCCACTGCAGGGCGCGGACCTGGTCGGGCGCCAGCCACTGGTCGCGCTCGTAGTCGGCGAGCCAGGCCAGCGTGCGGCGCCGGCGCAGGCCGGTTTCGTAGGCCGGGTAGAGCACCCGGCGGAACACGTGTTCGTAGGCGCTCATGGCGGCTGCCCCGCACGCGCGACCGACCAGTCCAGCAGTCGCCCCAGCAGCAGCGGCCGTCCCGCCGCGAAGCGCAGGTGCAGCCCCTGCAGCTGCTCGATGTCCGCGCGGCTCCAGCAGCGCAGCCACAGCGTGAGCGGCAGGTAGGCCGCGCCCAGCAGCGGTCCGCCCAGCAGCAGGGTCGCCAGCGGCGGCAGGCGCAGCGGCAGCACCAGCGAAGCGACCGCGCCGGCCAGCACGGCGGCCAGCGCGATGCGCGCGAGCCGGCGCCATTCCAGCGGCAGGCCGCCGACGCGCATGCCCAGCAGCAGGTAGGCCGAGGAGCTGACCAGCGCCGCGACAACGATCGCCGCCATCGCCCCGTGCAACCCGAAGTGGCGGATCAGGGTCACGTCCATGGCGATCTTGAACACGCCGAACAGCAGGGTCAGGGCCAGGATCACGTGCTGGCGGTCGGCGCTCACCAGCAGGCTGGTCGCGCCCTGCGCCGAGGTGTTCAGCGCGCTGGCCAGCATGCACAGCGCGAACACCGGCGCGGCGGCGGCGTAGGCCGCGCCGTACAGCAAGCCGATCACCGCGGCGGCGAAGCAGGCGCCGAACACCACCACCGGCGCGCCGAGCAGGGCCAGGTACGAGGTCACCGCCACGAAGCGGCGGCCGCCCTCGGCGCGTCCCTCGCTCAGCGCCTTCGCCATCATCGGCAGCAGCACCGCGCTGAACACGCCCGGCACCAGCAGCATGATGCCGCTGGCCAGCTGGTACGCCACCTTGAAATAGCCCGCCGCGGCGGCGCTGGCGAACATGTTGAGGAACAGGATCTCCACGTCGCTGGCGATCAGGAAGCTCACGATGATGGTCAGCGAGACGATGCGCAGGTGCCGGCGGATGCGTAGCAGCAGCTCCGCCGGCAGGCTGCCGATGCGCGGCAGCGGCGCCAGCAGCCGGTGCACCTGGTACTGCGAGGCGAGCAGGAACACCGCGCTGGAGATCGCGTACATCACCACGAACCACAGGATGTCGCCATGCAGCAGCATCGCGCTGACCACCAGCACCAGGTTGGTCGGCGCGGCCACCAGGGTGATCCGGGCGGTCGCGTCGAAGGCCTCGAAACCCTTGGCGATCGCCACGTTGAACATGTACGGCGCGCGCATGCCCACCGCGGCCGCGAGCAGCACGAATTCCGGCGTGCCAAGCTCGGCGGCATAGCGGTGCCCGAGCAGCGCGAACAGGACCAGGCCGATGCCCAGCACCACCAACAGGTGCCAGCGCTGCACCCCACGCATGTAGGCGAGCATCGGCCGGATCATTTCCGGTTGCCGGCTGCCGCGCAGCTCGGCGACGAACTTGATCACGCCGGTGGTGATGCCCGAATTGGTCACCACGATGCCGATCGCCGCGAACCAGATGAACAGCCCGTAGATGCCGTAGTGGCGGGGTCCCAAGTGGCGCGCGATGAGCACCGCGCAGACCATGCCGAGGAAGTACTCGACATAGATCCCCAGCGAGGAGAACAGCGTGTTGCGCAGGGCGAGCGAGCGTGGGTTCATGACATTCGCAGCAGCACGGCCACCAGCACGTAGAGCGCCGCCACGACCACCAGCGCGATCGGTGGCCAGCGCCAGCCGCTGACCGAGAGGGTGAAACGCGGCAGCGCATCGTGGCGTTTGCGCATGCTGGCGTAGTGGCCCGCCACGATCGCGGCCAGCGTGTAGAGCATGATGTTGTAGCTGCGGCTGAGGAAGAACGCGGCCGTGAAGAAGCCGCACAGCGCGCAGAACAGGGTCAGCGACAAGGCCTGCTCGGCCCGGGCCTGGCGATCCGCCGCCGCCTCCGCCGGGTTCGCCGCAGTCCCCGAACCGCCGGTCGCGGCAGCCTGTCGGCGCACCGCGACGGGCCGGCGCTCAGCCACGCCGGCACCGGCGGGCAGCGCCAGCGCCAGGCGCGCCTGCGGACGCACCACCGCCACCGCGCGCACCGTGGCCTGCGCCGCCTTCGCCAGGCCGGACTGCAGGCGCAGCAGCCGCCACATCATCCAGAAGCAGTAGCCGACGAAGGCCAGCCAGGCCATGAAGCCCAGGAAACCCGTCTCGGCCAGCACCAGCACGAAGGAGTTGTGCGCGGTCAGCGGGTTGTAGTCGGTGAAGTTGCCGAAGCCCACGCCGAGCAGCGGATGCGTCTTGAACATGTCCAGCCCCTCGTACCACGCATCCACGCGGCCGAAGGCGGACTCCTCGTCCGGGTCCAGGTCGTTCATGCGCGTGGACGGCATCAGCATCAGTCCGACCAGGCCGACGAAGCCCAGCGACCCGGCGGTCAGCAGGCCACGCTTCTGCCACAGCCAGACCCCGCCCATCATCAGCACCGCCAGCTGGGTGCCGCGCGACTTGGTCAGGTAGACGCCGACCAGCAGCAGCAGCGCGCCGAGGCGCCAGAACCAGCGGCCGAGGAAACCGGCGCGCGAGGCGAGGCAGAGCACCATCGGCAGCGCCATCACGAACAGCAGGCCGAGGTCGTTGGGATCGTTGAAGATGCCCACGTAGCGGATGCGCCCGTCCTCGCCCAGGGTCATCCCGGTCCAGCCCACGCCGTGCTCGGCCTGCTGCACGCTGTGCAGGGCCAGCACCATCGCGCACGCCCCGATCACGGCGAACGTGGTGGCAGTGCGGCGCGGGTCGTCGACGGCGCTGGCCAGCACGAAGAACACGATCAGCGAGGGCCCCATCTGTTCGAGCACGTAGGCCGTGCCGCCGGTCCAGCCACTGGCCACCTCCGAGGCCATCGCGATCAGCACGAACACCGGCAGCAGCAGGAACTGCGGCGAGCCGGGCGTGCGCGCACCGCGCAGCAGCCAGCCGACGAAGGCCAGCAACAGGGTGACCGACATCACCGGCAGGGCCGCCATGCCCGGCAGGAAGTCCTGCGGACGGACGATCGCGAAGCCCAGATAGACGAGGATCAGCAGGAACATGCAAGCCACCTGCGGGATGCCCCTGCCTCCGGGCCGCGGCCCGCTGTCGCCGGATCGATCCGGCTGCATCGAATGCTCACCACAGGTGCAGCCTCCGGTTGCGCGCGAACGCCAGCAGCGCCTGCGCGGCGAACAGGTTGAGATAGCAGAAGGCCGTCAGCAGCCGTATCGGCAGGCGCCCGCCCAGCGCCGGCAGCAGGCGTCCCGCCACCACCGCGGCCAGCGCCGCGGCCAGCGCCAGCGCGGTCATCGCGAACAGTACATGATGCGCCGCCAGCAATGCCGTCGAGAGCGCGAGCGCCAGCAGCAGCCACGGCGCCAGCAGGCGCAGCAGCTTGTGGCTGACGAAGCGGAACCACAGCGGATTGCGCCAGGGCAGCAGCAGCCATGGCGCCAGCTGGACCAGCTGGTAGTTGCCGGCCAGCGTGCGGATCTTGCGGCGCTGCTCCTCGCGCGGCTGCTGGGAGGTGCCGTCCCAGGCCACTGCCATCGGCTCGTACACCACGCGCCATCCGGCCGCGGCCACCTGCATCGGCACCAGCACGTCGTCCAGCACGGTGCCCGGCGGCAGCGGACGGAACAGTTCGCGCCGCATCGCGTAGAGCGCGCCGCTCACACCCACCGCGGAGCCCGAACGGCTCTCGCTGGTGCGGACCAGGGTCTCGTAGCGCCAATACGCGTCGATGCCGTGGGCAAAGCCGGTCTGCGCGTCGAACAGGCGCAGCTGGCCACCCGCCGCGCCCACGCCCGGATCGCCAAGATCGGCGACCAGCCGGCGCAGCGCGTCCGGTTCCAGCCGCTGGCGCACGTCGGTCATCAGCAGCACCTCGCCGCGCGCCTGCGCCACCGCGTCGTTGAGGCAGGCGGCCTTGCCGCGCCGCTCGGCGAACTCCAGCACGCGGACGTGCGCATCGCCCGGCTGCCGGCAGCGCGCCGCGCTGTCGTCGCGGCAGCCGTCGCAGGCCACCACGATGTCGAGCAGCGCGGGGGGGTAGTCCAGCGCGAGCAGGTTGGCCAGCTTGGCCTGCACGTGCGCGGCGCCATCGTGCACGGCGAGCACCACGGTGACATGTGGCGTCCACACGCGCCGCTGCACCGGGCGCGGCCGCCAGCGCGCCAGCGCGAGCATCCACAATGGGTAGCCCACGAAGACGTGCACGAGGCCCAGCGCCGACACGGCAAAGACCAGCACGGCCAGCCCGGTCATCGTCGCGCTCCCGCGTCGATCGCCATGCGCGACATCAGGCCCACCCCAGGCGCCGGCGCAGCCGCTGCAGCAGCGAGTCCGGCGCATCGGTCGTGGACGGCGGTTCCGGTAATTCGCAGGCGAGCATCGCCAGCGTGCCGGAAGCCACGTCGAGCAGATGCAGCCGCACCGAGGTTTCCCGCTGCACGCGCGCCACCATCTCCACCGCCAGCAGCGAGTGGCCGCCCACGTCGAAGAAGGTGTCGTCGGCGCCCACCTGCGCCACGCCGATCAGTTCGCGCCAGATCGCGGCCAGGTAGGCCAGGCGCGGATCGGCCAGCTCGCCCGCCGATGCCCGCATGCCGTGCGACGCGGCCATGCGCGGTCGCGGCAAGGCCTTGCGGTCGATCTTGCCGTTCGGGGTCTTGGGCAGGACGTCCAGTTGCTCGATGTGCTGCGGCTGCATGTAGATCGGCAACTGCCGGTGCAGGCGCGCACGCAGGCGTTCGGGCAGTCCGTCGTCCGTCGTCGCGGTCACGTACAGCACCAGGCGCACGTCGTTGTCACCGAAGCTGCGTGCCACCGCGACGCACTCGCGTACTCCCGGTTCGGCGGCCGCCGCCGCCTCGATGTCGCCCGGCTCGATGCGGTAGCCGCGGATCTTGATCTGATCGTCCGCGCGGCCGCTGAAATACAGCTGGCCGTTGCGCCAGTAGCCGCGGTCGCCGGTGCGGTACATGCGGCCGCCGGCGAAGGGATCGTCCACGAAGCGTTCGGCGGTGAGGTCGGGACGGTGCAGGTAGCCGTCCGCCACGCCGTCGCCGGCGATCCAGATCTCGCCGACCACGCCCGGCGGCACCGGCTGGCCGCGCTCGTCCAGCACGTAGATGCGGGTGTTGGCGATCGGCTGGCCAAGCGGGATCGGTTCCGTGCCCGGTTCGATGCGCGCCACCGAGGACCAGATCGTGGTCTCGGTGGGGCCATAGAGGTTCCACAACTCGCGGCAGTGCCCGGCCAGCGAGCGCGCCAGCGACAACGGCATCGCCTCGCCGCCCACGAACAGGCGCAGCTCGCGCACCACGTCCTCGCGGCCGATGCCCTGCAGCAGGCGCAGCAGCGAGGGCGTGGTCTGCAGCACCGTGCAGCCGCTCTTCGCCATCAGTTCGTACAGCACGGGCGGATCGCCATGCTCGGCGGCGGTGGCGATCACCATGCGACCGCCGCTGACGAGCGGCAGGTACAGTTCCAGCCCGGCGATGTCGAACGACAGCGTGGTGACCACGCACAGCGTGTCGCCGGTGCCGTAGCCCGGCCGCTCGCGCATGCTCTCGAGGAAGTTGACCAGGTTGCGGTGCAGGATGCGCACGCCCTTGGGCTGGCCGGTGGAGCCGGAGGTGAACAGCACATAGGCCAGGTCGTCGCCGCGCACGGGCGGCAGCGTCGCTTCGTCCGATGCCTCGGCGGCCAGCTCGCCGACCACGAGGCACTCGCGCCCGGTGGTCAGCACTGGCGGCGGTTGCAGGGCGGCCGTGACCAGCAGGTGGCGCAAGCCGGCATGTTCGGCCATGTAGCCGAGCCGCTCCTGCGGGAACTCCGGGTCCAGCGGCACGTAGGCGGCGCCGCTGCGCAGGATGCCCAGCACCGCGACCAGCATGTCCAGGCTGCGCGGCACGTACACGCCGAGCAGGTCGCCGCGGCCGATGCCGCGGCGCGCCAGTGCCTGTGCCAGCGCGCGCGTGCGCCGTTCGAGCGCGGCGTAGTCCAGCGCATCACCGCCACATTCGGCGGCGATGCGCTCCGGCGTGCGCTGCGCCTGTGCCGTGATCAACGCCGGCAGCCCGAGGCTGCGATCATAGTCGCGTGCGGTGTTGTTCCATCCGTGAAGCACCTGGGCGCGCCCGGCCGCGTCGAGCAAGGGCAGCTCGCCGAGTTGCAGCAGCGCCGGATCGTGCGCATCCGCGAAGGCTTCCAGCACGGTGACGTAGTGGCCCAGCCAGCGTTGCAGCGTGGCGGCGTCGAAGCGGGCGGCCGTGCCGTGGAGATCGATGGCCAGCGCATCGCCTTCCGGCGCGACGCATGCCTGCAGCTCGCCCGGCAGCGCGACGCGCCCGCCATCGAGCACGCGGTGCTGCAGGCCGGCGAAGGCGAATTCCGGCATGCCCGGATCGAACTCGAACGAGACGTCGGTGAGGGCGGCTTCAGCGCCGCGCCGATGCAGGTCGAGTGCACGCAGCAGGCCCATCACGGTGACCTGGCCGTGCGTCTCGGCATCGCGCAGCGCGCCGGCGACGTGCGCAAGCAGCCCGGCCACGTCCTGCGCCGGTTCGACGTTCAGGCGCACCGGCAAGGTGTGCAGCGGGCCGCCTTGTGCGCTGACCGGCACGCCAACGGCGAAGTCGCGCTGTCCGCTCATGCGCATGAGGAAGGCCGCATAGCCGGCGAACAGCAGCTCGTGCAGCGCCACGTCGCAGCGCTGCGCCAGCTGCCGCAGGGCGGCGACCGTGTGTGCCGGCAGCACGCGCCGTGCGCCCACCGCATCGAATTGTGGCCGCGCCGGCGCCGGACGGTCGGCGGGCAGGGTCAGCGGATCGGGCAGCGCGGCATAGCGCGAGCGCCACCAGGCGATCGCTTCGGCGGGCGCCTCCTCGCAGGACTGCAGCCATGGCGCCGGAGCCAGCGTTGCCGCCGGCTCCCGGGCCGCCGCCAGCTCGCCATAGCAGTGCGCGAGTTCGGCCAGCAGGCGTCCGGTCGCGCGGTGGTCGAGCACAAGTTCATGCGCATGCAGCAACAGTGCATGGCGATCCTCGTCCAGGCGCACCAGTTCCAGTTGCAACAGCGGTGGCACGGCCGGGTCGAACGGCGTGCGCAGGCGCGCCTGCATGTGCGCGGCGAGATGCGTTTCCGCCGCCGCGACATCCGGTGAGAAATCGTACTGCGTCCACGGCAGCGGCAGGCCATCGTGCACGCGCTGCGTGTGGCCGTCGGCCGACAGCCCGATGCGCAGGCCGGCATGCCGCCGCCACAACCAGGCGGCAGCCCGTTCCAGCGCGGCGACCTGCAGCGGGCCGTCCAGCCTCACCACGGTGAGGCGGGTGAGCGCCATCGCGGCGCCATCGCCGTACTGGCCGGTCAGCCATTGCTCTTTCTGGATTTCGCTCAGCGGAAAAGCGGGGCCGGCGTCTGGCTCCGTGTGTCGACCATCATGGATGTCGTTCATGCGGGTTCCTGTTTCGAGCAATCCCCTGTCGAATGCTCATTGACCGAAACGGTGTCGTCATTGGGGTGATCGCACTCCGTGATGGTGATTGGCGTGATGGCGCTGCTGCGCTTCGGCGTCTTGCATCAGCGCAACCCCAGCAGTCGTTGCAGGCGATGCCCGAAATGGCCGTTCCGCCCGGCCGCAGTGGGTGCGGGCAGTTGGCCGGCCAGCGCGGCCAGCGTGCTGCTGGCGATGTCCAGCAGGTTCAGCCGCACGCCGGTCTCGCGCTGCACGCGCGCGGCCAGTTCCACCGCCAGCAGCGAGTGGCCGCCCACGTCGAAGAAGTTGTCGTGCGGCGCCACGGTGGCCACCCCGATCAGCTCGCGCCACACCTGGCCCAGATACCGGCGGCGCGGGTCGCTGTCCTCGGTGCGCGGCACCGTATCGCGATCGTCCGTGGCCGCCACGGGCAGCGGCAGCGCCTTGCGGTCGAGCTTGCCGTTGGGCGTCTGCGGGAACGCTTCCAGCCGTACGAGGTGCTGCGGCCGCATGTAGCCGGGCAGTTGTGCCTGCAGCGCGCTGCGCAGACGCGGCAGCAGCGTGGCTTCCGCCTCGGCGGCGGCCACGTAGAGCACCAGGCGCTGGTCGTTGGCGCCGAGTTCGCACACCACGGCGGCGGCGTCGGCCACCGCGGCATCCTCGCGGGCGATGGATTCGATCTCGCCGGGTTCGATGCGGAAGCCGCGGAGCTTGATCTGGAAGTCGGCGCGGCCGAGGTGTTCGAGGGAGCCGTCGGGATGCCAGCGGCCGCGGTCGCCGGTGCGGTAGAGGCGGGCGCCGGGTTCGCCGGAGAAGGGGTCGGCGACGAAGCGCTCGGCAGTCAGCTCCGGCCGGTGCAGATAACCCAGCGCCACGCCGGCGCCGCCGATCCACAACTCGCCCGGCACGCCCAGCGGGCAGGGCTGGCGCCGTTCGTCCAGCACCCACACGGTGGTGTTGGCGATCGGCGTGCCGATGCGGACCGGCCGGTCCTTTTCCAGCTTCGCGCAGGTCGACCACACCGTGGTCTCGGTGGGGCCGTAGAGATTCCACACCTCGCCGCAGCGCGGCAGCAGCGCCGCCGCCAGGTCCGGCGCCAGCGCCTCGCCGCCGCACAGCGCGCGGAAGGAAGCGCCGCCCTGCCAGCCGGCCTGCAGCAGCATGCGCCAGGTGGCCGGGGTGGCCTGCATCAGCGTGATGGCGTGCTGGGCCAGCAAGGCTTGCAGCGCCTCGCCATCCATCGCCTGCTCGCGCGAGGCCAGCACCACTTCGCCACCCACGCCGAGCGGGCCGAGCAGTTCCAGCACCGCGATGTCGAAGGACAGCGTGGTGACCGCCAGCAGGCGGTCGTCGGCG